>JBAXFC010000305.1:0-5078 GCA_037140135.1 Chloroflexota bacterium | reverse complement strand
ATCCCCACCCTGCCCGCGGGCGGGCATGCCGGTGATGCGCCCGGGTGGGTCCCGGGGGCCGTAGACAACCTGACCTCGTTCAAGATCGAGATCGCCACCTGGTGCGTCGCCTGCCACACCCGCTACCTTGCGGGCGGCAACCCGCCCGCCGACAGCGGTGATGCCGTCTACACCTACCGCCATCAGACGAACCAGACCGAGTGCACGCAGTGCCATGTCGCCCATGGCAGCAACGCCGCGATGCCCGGGACCTTCTCCGGGCCCATGGCCTACCCTGACGGCAGCGCGGCGACCTCCTACACCACCGGCACGCCGCCCGCCACGACGACGACCTACGCGAACAGCCGCCTGCTCAAGATCGACAACCGGGGCACATGCCAGGCATGTCACGACCCCACGCTGACGATCTCGAGCGCCGGTGTCATCACCAGCCACTGATCACAGCAGCCTGACCAGGACGTCCCACCTGCCATGTTCTCCGCTCTCAGCAAGCGCTCTGGACCACTCTTCGGGCTCTGCCTGGTGGTGGTCGGGCTGCTCGCTGCCATCTCCCCGGTGATCCCGGCGGCCTCGGCCGTGGACCCGACCCCGGACCCGGCCGGCGCAGCGCCGTCCATCGATCCGGCTGCGGCGTCCGTCGATCCCGCCGCGACCCCGACCCCCGATCCGACCGCCGCGCCGGACCCGACCCCGACCCCGGACCCGGCGGCCTCGCCTGCGCCCACGGCCAACCCGGACCCGACGGCCTCGCCCGTGCCCGCCGGCCCGGGGCTCCGCGTCACCCACTACTGGATCGACACCGAGAACGACCTGGGGACCCGCGTCACGCTGGGATCCATGGACACGCCGCTTGGGGGCATGGACCGGTTCGTGGTCTACCGGGTCCGCTTCCAGGTGGTCAACGACGGCGACACCTCCCTTGCGCTCGCCCCGAGCCTCGAGTTCGGAGCCGGTGCGGATCCGGCGTCCTGGGCGCCGGTCGCGACCGTCGATCCCGTGGACGGCATGCCGTTCTACGCGGCGTCCGATGACGGTCGCGGGTTCCGCGTGCGGACGGCCGTGATCGCGTCCTCCTCCCTCCGGCTGTCTACCAGCGACGACCCGGCCGCCGCTCCGGCCGCCGGGGTCGCGAGCGCGGGCGTCAATCCGGCTCCGACGATCACCCTGGCGGCGCACTCCTTCACCGAGGTGCAATTCTCGGTTCGCGCCACCGTCTCCGCGGACTGGACCGCTGCGTACGCCTTCCGGCTGCGCCAGCCCGCCGGCGGCCCGCTCGTTGCGGCCGTGCGGATGCGCACCGAACCGGTGTTCACGCTGCCGCCCGGTGCCACGACCGGCGTGCAGGTCCCTGCGACGCTTCCCGCGTACCCGCTCAAGTCCACCGGCGGCATCAACGCGAGGCTTGCCTCGACCGTCACGAGCGGCCCTTCGGTCTACCCGCTCGGCGGAGTCTCCTCCACGTCGCCACACGACAACCTGGGCATGACGCTGACCTCGGACGCCTGCGCCGCCTGCCACATCCCGCATGCCGCACAGGGCCCGTACCTGCGGGCGACGTCAACGATGTCCGGCCTGTGCTTCCTCTGCCACGATGGCACCGGCTCCACGTACGACGTCAAGTCCCAGTGGACGAGCCTGTCGCTGCCGGCCAACGACGCCTCCACGCGCTCCTACTACTCCCATCCGGCCACCGACCCGGCCTCCACGCACGTGAGTGCCCAGAACGCGGAGTTCGCGGGCGTCCTCAACCGCCACGCCCAGTGCGCGGACTGCCACCAGCCGCACGTCGCGACCGATGCGGTACCTGCCGGCACGTCGAGCGGCTGGACGGCGTCCGGGGCGATCGCCGGCGCGTCCGGTGTCGCCGTCACCAACGGTGCGGCAGGAGCCTCCCCGGCCTACACGCTCACCTCCACCTCCGCCAAGGAGTACGAGCTCTGCTTCAAGTGCCACTCGGGGTACACGACCCTGCTGGCGCAGGATCCGTCCCACCCGAGCCGCTGGTCCCTCGACAAGGCCGTGGAGCTCAACCCGGCGAACGTCTCGTACCACCCGGTGGAGGCGGCGGGCAAGAACCAGGAGAACTGGATGCAGAACAGCCTCCAGGGCGCGGCGGTCGGCAAGCTGTGGGCGTTCAGCACGACGTCCGTGATCCGTTGCGAGAACTGCCACGGGAGCTCGAGCGCCACGAGCCCCGCGGTTGACGGGCGGATCGACAACCACGCGTCGGCGAACCGGGGGATCCTGCTGCGCAACTACCGCGACCGGACGCTCAAGGCGACCGGCGCCAGCTACTCCACCACGGACTTCGCCCTCTGCTACCTGTGCCACGCGGAGCTGCCGATGAAGGACACCTCCGGCGGCTTCACGACGCCGCAGATGTCCAACTTCGAGTTCCACGGCCTCCATGTCTCGGGCATCTCGGGCAACGGCTCGGGCGGGACGGACATCGACGTCGCGGGCGCCGGCCAGGGCAACGCGGTCTGCGCCGAGTGCCACTTCCGGATCCACGGCGACGCCCTCGCCGTCAACGGGCAGACTCCGGCGCCGGGCCTGGTGAACTTCGCCCCCAACGTGCGGCCCTTCGGCGGACAGATCCGGTTCGTGCAGGCGACCGCGACCACCTTCGGGACCTGCACGCTCACGTGCCACGGCAAGCAGCACGACGCCCTGGAGTACTGACCGGCGCTCGCTCCCGTGCAGACCGGCCTTGCGGCGTGGCCTGCGGCCGCCCGGCCCCCTTGCGAGCACGGACCTGTATCGCTCGATACAGGTCCGCTCCATTTCCTCCCCCCAAGGACCCGCCCCGGTCCCAGCCAAAATGTGCGCCCTGACGGATGGGAGGAAGCCCCCTCATTCCCGACAATTCCCTCAGGTGTCAAGCCGCGGCCCCTGCGGCACAAGATGAGGGTTCAACACGATGGTTCGCATGCCTGCGCGCGGCACGGTCAGCGCGCGACCCCAGGGGGGAGCGCGATGAGCGCGCCCTCCATCCGGCCGACGGGCGCGGCAGCTGTCCAGAATGAGCTTCTGGCCCAGCTCGGCCTCCCCGCCAGCGCCTCCCCCGAGGATCTCGACAGCCTCCACATGGCCGTGAGCGACTACCTCGCGACCGCGCCTGCCAGCATCCGTGGCTGGGCCCATGCCCAGACCGCCTCGCTGGACGCGGCGTACGTTCAATTGACCGATCCGGTCGGACTCGAGGGCTCGGCCCTCAGGAGTCCGGCGAGTCCGACCGCGGTCGTACCCGGCGGGCCGGCGACACCTCCGGCCCGCCGGGATCACCTCCCCGCGGCACCCGTCGAGCCGCTCGACGAGGACGACGCCGAGGACGAGGATCTCGACCTCGACGGTGATGCGGGCGTGGAGGACCTTGCGGCCCTCTATGCGTCGGTGACCCCGAGCGCCCACGACGACATGAAGCCCCAGGTCCGCAAGGCCCCCAGGGCCGACAAGCCGCGGCGGGCCGTCGCAGCAGCCCCCGCCTTCGTCGTCGCCCCGGCAGCCGGCGCCCCCAACGTCTGGAAGCGGATCGTGCTCGGCGGCGTCGCCCTGGTCGCGGTCGTCGCGATCGGGGTTGGCGTGAACGCCTTCGTCAACGGCTCCGCCAACGGCGGAACGGCGATGTCGTCCACTGCGCCCACCGTGGCCCCCGTGTCCGTGGACAAGGCCAAGATCGGCGACCTCATGACCAGGCTCGCCGCCAACCCCAACGACATCGCGACGCTCCAGGCGCTCGCCGACGAGTACTACGCGGGCCAGCAGTTCGACGTCGCGGCGTCGTGGCTGGAGAAGATCCTCGTGATCGACCCCAAGAACATCCAGGCGCTGCTCGCCCGCGGCGCCGTCTACTTCAACGCCAACGACCTCGCGAATGCCGAGAAGTCCTGGAGCATCGTCGTCGGTCTCGAGCCGAACAACGTCGAGGTCCACTATGACCTCGGGTTCCTGTACCTCAACCAGCCCACCCCGGACTGGGCCGGCGTCCAGCGGGAGTGGAGCAAGGTGGTCGAGCTCGACCCCACGTCGCAGCTCGCGCAGACGGTCCAGTCGCACCTCGACTCGATGGTCGCCGCCTCCATGATCCCGGCTCCGTCGGCCTCGGCCGGCGCCTCGCCCGCCACGTCGCCCGCAGCCTCCGCGGCGCCCTCTGCGGCCGCATCGGTGGCCCCCAGCGCCGCGCCCAGCGTCGCGCCGAGCGCATCTGCGGCGGCGAGCACGCAGCCGTGATCCACGCCGACGTCCCCGTGCCGGTCCCGAGCCTCGGCTCCGTGGTCTCCGGCGTCCCCATGCAGACCACCACGACCGGCCGACAGGTGAACTCCGGTTCGCCTCTCGGTCGCTGAGGAGACCGGACATGACCCAGAAGGTCGAATCCCGGCCGCTCCCCCCCGCGACCGGCCCCGCGTCGGGCTCGGTGGAGAGCCGGTCGCTCATGGACTACGTCGACACGGCCCTCGAGTGGCTGTGGCACTTCATCTCGTCGATGCGGGTCGCCATGGTCATCATGCTGGTGATCGCCGTCCTGGGCGTCCTGGGCTCGCTGTTCATGCAGATGCCCGCTGCCATGCAGGGCGACGCGCAGGCGAAGGCCCAGTGGCTCGACAGCGTCCGCCCCAAGTACGGCGGCTGGACCAACGTCCTCGACACGCTGCAACTCTTCAACATCTTCAACTCGATCTACTTCAACCTGCTGATCGGCGCGCTCACCGTCAGCCTCATCGCCTGCTCGGTCCACCGGTTCCCGGGCATGGTCCGCACGGCCACCAAGCCGCGTGTCGATGTCGGCCCCGCGTTCTTCGAGCACGCACCGCAGCACGAGGCGATCGTCGCCCGGCGCCCGCTCGAGGAGACCACCCAGATCGCGTCGGGCGTCCTGCGCAAGCACGGCTACCGTGTTCTGCAGGTGGAGGACGATGTCGTCCACGTCTACGCGGACAAGCACCGCTGGCTCTCGTTCTCGGGCCTCATCGGTCACCTCGCCCTGGTGCTCGTCCTGGCCGGCGCCCTCGTCGGCGGCAAGTTCGGCTACCGCGACCGGAACGGCTGCGGCTGGACGGGTGTCGACCTTCTCGACG
>JBAXFC010000304.1:0-5092 GCA_037140135.1 Chloroflexota bacterium | reverse complement strand
GCCTCGCGGCGAGCCCAGTCCTGGAAGCTGGGGCAGACGGGGAACGCGGGCGAGAGGCAGTACGCCTCCTGGTGGGCCACCGCGCGCGGCACCGGCCTCGCCTCCGCGAAACAGCGGTGGCGATGGTCCGGCGCGGTCGATCGCCCGTCCCGGTCGTCCTCGAAGGCGACGAACGGACAGGCCGGTGCGCCATCCACGATGGGGAGCCCTCGGTCGCTCATATCGCGCGGATCATACCCGGCCGCGGCTACCAGTCAGCCAGGACGGTATCGGCGAGCGCGAGATTGACGTTGAGGTACTGCGGGTCACGCGTCACCTCGCGCCACTCCCCCACCCACGCGGGCAGGTCGATCGCCTCGTCGTCCTCCTCGAGCTCCACCTCGAGCAGCACGAGCCCGGCAGGGCTTTCGAACGCATCGATCTCGAGATGCTGGGTCCCATGGGGCACCACGTAGCGCGTCTTGCGGACGGGACGACGCCCGGGATCGGCCTCGGCGAGCAGGGTCTCGAACCGCGCGGCGTCGATCGCAGCCTCGTCCTCTCGCCATGCGTGCTCGCGAAGCCGCTCCTTCCTCGTGAGCCGGTGCTCCGTGGTCCCGTCCGCGTGCTCGATGCGCCGGATGCGGCGGCCAGGAGGGTCGCCGGCGAGGTAGACCTGCTCGAGGCGGCGGGGCACGGCACCGTGCTCGGCGAGCACTTCTGGGGCCGGGAGGGCGCGGAGGCGGAACTTGCGCTCGATCTCGATGCCGGCGGGGCTCATGGGCCAATCGTAGTGCGCGGCGGGCCCGCCGGCACGCCGGCCGACGCGGATCTGCGCCCGCCGCCACGCCACGCCGGCCGACGCGGATCCGCGCCCGCGACCCGGTGGTGCCGAGCCTCGCGGCTCGAACCGGACCGAGAGTCCAGCTCTTGGCCCTGAACCCTCGCCATGCCGAAGCTCACGACCTGAACCCAGACCGTGCGTCCAGCTTTCGGCCCTGAGCGGCACGGGCGGGCCAGCCCTCGCAGGCGTGGTGCCCGAAATCTGGACGGAGCGTCAGCTTCGTGTACGGCGACCTCGGTTTGGCCGCCCACTGGGACATCCTTGTGCGTCGAGGACGGAATGGGTCTGGAGGCCAGGTTCGGGTCCTAGCGAGCGGCTCCGCCTATCTGTCCGCCGGCCGGCGGATCGCGGCGGGCGCCGTCGATGAAGGCTGGTTGCCGAAGCCTCGACGGTGAGGCACCATTGCCCGGGGGCGACCCGCCTCCTGCGCAGCACAGCTTGATGGGGGGCACGGGCGCATGGAGCCGATCCGCCAGCGTAGGGTGTTGGTGCCGGGCGTCCTCGATCTCAACGCCGAGGTCGAAGCGCTGGTGCCTCGCCTGCGAGAGTTCATCGGTCCGCGCGTGCGCGTGGAGGTCAGGCTCGCGCCCGCTGCCGGGCGCCTCTGGGCCGACCCGGTCCACCTCGAGCAGGTCGTGTTCAACCTTGCCGCCAACGCGCAGGACGCGATGCCGGAAGGCGGGACCCTCACGGTCGAGACCTTCCCCGCGGTGGCCTCGGCCCCGCCCGATGGCGGCGCGGAGGAGGACAGGGGCGGGGCCATGTGGACGGTTCGCTCCTTCGGCATGGGCCCCGATCCGGAACGGCGACGCTGCGTGTTCTCGGTGGCCGACACGGGCGAGGGCATCGCGCCAGGGGACCTCGCCCCCATCTCACGCCAACATGGCTATCCCCGCGTGAGTGAGCCGTTCTCCACCACGCGCGGCAGCGAGTACCCTGGCCTGGGGCTGTCGCACGTCATCGGGATCGTGGTGGGAGGCTACGGCGGGCACCTCATGATCGAGTCCGCCCTCGGGCTGGGGACCGTCGTGCGCATCTACTGGCCCGAGGCGACGCCCGAGGACTTGGAGCGGGAAGCGCACAGCACCTCCCCTTGGCGGTGACGGGCATCCTCCGCAAGCGAACATTCGACCTATGGGGACCTGACCGGCGCACGAACCGTCCTTGACGCTCGAGCGCACATCGGGTGTTTGACAGTCCCGACGCCCGAACGGACACTTGCAGGGCGTGGGAGCCAGCGCTCGGCTCCACCCCGCGGTACGTCCCACCGCCATTCCCCGGAGGTCCGCCAGATGTCCATCGTCACCCGCCTGCTCGCCCCGACGACCGTCGCCCGCGCGCACTGCGATCTGCCCTGCGGCGTCTACGACCCCGAGCAGGCCCGGATCGAGGCCGAGTCGGTCTACCGGATCGTCGAGAAGTACAACGCCAACGAGGATTCCGCCTTCCGCACCCGGGCCCTCGTGATCAAGGAGAAGCAGGCCGACCTGGTCAAGCACCACCTCGACACCCTCTGGCACGACTACTTCAAGCCGGAGCACCTCGAGGCCGTGCCGAACCTGCACGAGCTCTTCTGGAGCGCGAACAAGCAGGTCAGCAAGGTCAAGGGCTCGACCAGCATCGACGACGCCAAGAAGCTCCTCGAGCTGATCGACGACGTCGATGCCGCCTGGAAGGCCACCGGCGGCAACACCAAGACCCGCGTCGCCGGCCGCCCCGGCTGATCGCGATCCTTCGAACAAGGGTCGAGGCCCCGTCGCGAGACGGGGCCTCGCCGTGTCCGGGAGGCACCACGTGACCACCAGGCGCATCGTCCGGGGCACCGCGCGAACCGGCGGCGGCCGGCTCTGGCGCGTCACGGTCGCCGAGGGCTCGATGCTGCCGGCGATCCACCCCGGGGACTGGCTGCTCGTGGACGCCTCGACGCGCCGCTGGCCGCGCCGGGGATCGGTCGTGGTCTTCCGCGAGCCCCACTCGGACGTGCTCGCGATCAAGCGGGTGGCGGCCCGTCCCGGCGACTGGGTCCACTTCGCCGACGGCTGGCTGCAGCTGGCCGACGACGAGGCCTGGCTCCGCGGCGACGCCACCGACGAGGCCCTGGCCGACGCGGGGTTCGGGCCGGGTGCGGACTCCCGGCGCTACGGGCCGGTCCCGGTGGAGGCGCTCGTGGGCCGGGCATGGTTCCGGTACGGGCCCCTTGGCCGGCTGGGGCGCATCCCGCCGCTCCGGTAGCCCCGGCGACCCGGGGGCGCCGCATCGCACGCGGGAACACCCCCGCGACAGCCGGTCCCCTCTCGCCTAGGATCGGCCGATGGACGATCTTCTCGCGGCCCTCCGCCCATTCGATGCCGACGCCATCCTGCGTGCCGCCCCCGACCCGTGGGACTACCTGCCGATGCCGGCACGCCGGGCAGGGCCACCCTGGGCAACGGCCGAGTCGATCGCCGCCGAGCCCGCGCTGGCCGCACGGATCATCGCCCGGCTGGTTGCCGACGGATCGGCCGCCGCCCTGGCCACCGCCGTTCGGGAGGCGATGACGGCCGGTGACCCGGTCGTCGTCACCGGCTGCGGAACCTCCGAGCACGCTGCCATGGGCGTGGCGGAGATCCTTGCCGATGGCTGCCGGGCGGCGGGGCTCATCGGGCCCGCCGGTCGTGCGCCGGTCTCAGCCCAGGCGTTCGAGCTGTCGCTGGCCGCCCCGTCACAGGGCCTGGTCATCGGTGTCAGCCACGAGGGCGGCACCGGGGCCACGATCGCGGCCCTCGTGGCGGCCCGTGCCGCAGGGGCGCGCACCGCGCTGATCACCGCCTCGGCGGGCGCGCCGGCCACCGCCGCCGCCGACATCGTGCTCGCCACCGTGGAGATGGACTCCAGCTGGTGCCACACGGTGGGCTACGTCTCGCCGATGGTGGCCGCGACCGCGATCGCGGGCATCCTCGCCGGGGGCACGCCCAACCCTGAGCGGCCGGCAGGCCGCCTGCGGGACGGGATCGAGGCCGGTCATGCGGCAGGTGCGGCGGGTGTCCGGCCGGACGCCGCCATCGGTGCCGCGATCGCCGCCTCGGAGCACCTCCTGGTGGTCGCCTCGGGCGTGGATCGGGTGACCGCTCGGGAGCTCGTGCTCAAGATCGAGGAGGCGGCCTACGTCCCCTCGGCCGCCCGCGACCTCGAGACGTTCCTCCACGGCCATCTGCCCGCGACCGGTGCCGGGACCTCGCTCGTGCTGGTCCTGCTCGAGCAGCGGGCCCTCGAGGCCCGGACCGCCCGGGCCCGGCAGGCCCTGCGCGCCGCCGCCGTGACCGGCATCAAGGCGGCCGCGATCCTGGGCGCCGCCGCCTCGGCGGCCATCCCCGCCGAGCTGACCCCGGCCGGCCGGATCGTGGTCCTGGACCACCCGCAGATGCCCAACTCGATCGCCACGCTGCTCGGCGGCGCCGGCCCGCTCCAGCTGGTGACGCTCGAGGTGGCTCACGCCCGCGGCACCAACCCTGACCCGATCCGCCGCGACGATCCGGTCTACCTCCGTGCCGCCGAGGTCGCGGACACGCCGGAGGCCTGAGGCCGGCAGCCGGCCGGTCAGTCCCCGATCAACTCCGCGGCAAGGTCGATCATCTCCGGGTCGCGCGGGATGAAGTCCTGGAGCATCACGCGCTCCACGCCCGCCTCGGCGAAGCGCGCCAGCTGCTCCCGCGCCGCGTCCATCGTCCCGTGGATCCAGCGACCTCGGCGCGCCTCGAACCACGCCTCGAACTCATCGTCCGCTCCACCGAACGCGGCCGCGACCAGCGCCTCGCGGCGCCGCAGCTCCTCCTCGTCGCGACCGATGAGCACCCCGACCATCGCCGAGTGCACCATGCCGGCCGGATCCCGACCGGCCGTCTCGAGGGTCTCGTCGAGCGCCGCGAACTTCTGGGCGACAACAGCCGGGCTCGCCGAGGAGAGGTTGAACTCATCCGCCCACCGGGCGGCGATCCGGAACGAGCGCGGCGACCCCTGCCCGCCCACGATGATCCGCGGTCGGCCGCCGGCCCGCCCCGGCAGCGACCCGGGCTTCGGCCGGAAGCGGGCATCCTCGATCACGTGGTGCCGTCCCAGGAACGACCAGCCGTCGGGCTCCTCCCAGAGCCCGTGGATGATCTCCAGCGTCTCCTCCAGCCTCTCCGCCCGCTCCCCGATCTCCCCGAACGCGAAGCCGTGGCGTCGATGCTCGTCGGCATGCCAGCCCGCGCCCACGCCGAGCTCGATCCGGCCGCCACTCATCTCGTCCAC
>JBAXFC010000303.1:0-5113 GCA_037140135.1 Chloroflexota bacterium | reverse complement strand
CGGTGGAGGGACTCCCGGTGGCCACCTGCGCGACGGAGCTCGCGCTCGCCTCCCCCGGCGCGCCTGCGGAGCCGTCGCTGACCGCCATCGTCAACGCGACGCCGACACCGGCCCCAACCGAGAGCGTCGCCCCGCCCACGTCGGCCCCCACCATCTCCCCGACCGCATCGCCGGCCCCGACGCCTGCCGTCGCGGCCCTCACCGCCTCGACCAGGACCGTGTCCTTCGACACGGCGTCCTACTGTCCCAAGGCGGTCAAGCAGGTGACGTTCAGGGTCACGGTCACCGCAGCGGCCGGGGCCACGGCCGTGAGCCTGCGCTGGCGGGCGCCCGGCGCAGCGGCGTTCGCCACGACACCGATGGCGAGAGTGTCCGGCTCGGCCACCAAGGGCACCTGGTCGGTCACCCTCGACACCGCCGCCAACGGCCTCACGAAGGCCGGCACGCTGGGCTACTACGCGGAGGCGACCGACGCCAACGGAGCCACCCGCCGCATCCCGGCCTCCGGATCGGCGAGCCTGACCGTGGCCGTCTGCAGCAACATCGGGCCGGTGATCACGTCGCTCGCGTCCTCATCGGGCTCGTCGCTCTCGTGGAACCCCCTGGGCGCCCCCTCGGACACCTGCCAGACGGCGACCAACATCACCGCGGTCGCGAAGGATGTCGATGGCGTGGCGTCAGCCACGCTGTTCTTCAAGCGGCCGGGCGCCAGCACCTGGGCGTCCAAGGCGATGGACAACACCACGCTGCCGGGCAGGTGGTACGCCAACATCGACTCGCTGGGTGACAAGGTCACGATCCCCACCCCGCCCACCGGGACGCTGCGCTGGTACATCAAGGCGGCAGACGCGAAGGGCGTCGCCAGCCAGTCGGCGACCAAGGCCATCACCGTGACCCGCTGCGACACCGAGGCCCTGATCACGCACCTCCAGCCGTTGAGCGCCAACTACGCGTGCAACACCTCCGCGGTCATCAGCCTGACCGGGATCGTGATCGACGCGGACCAGGCCGCCGGCAAGCGCCTCAAGGTGGTCATCAAGTGGTCGCTGCGGAGCGGCCTGCCCGGCGTGATCGCCTCCGCGAGCGGGACGGTCAACGCCACGGGAGGGAAGGGCAGCTACTACCTCGGCACGACGACGGCCGGCCAGTTCAACGGGAAGACCCTCGCGTATGCCTACCTGACGATGACCGTCACCACCACCGACACGTACGGCGGGACCTCCAAGGCGACCATGACCGACTACCAGATGTTCTGCGGATGAGCACCCCCGGCATGATCCTGGCCAAGGTGGGCGTGTTCGTCGCGTCCGTCGCCGTCGGTGCCGTCGTGGCGACGGTCGTCGTAGCCGCATCCGCGGACACGAGGCCAACCTCCTCGGCCACGGAGGCACCCAAGTACCTCTTCGCGGGCGCCGACACGCCCGCGGGCCCCGGTCCGGTGGTCGCCTTCAACGAGGAGCCCAGCGGCAGCCCGCAGGCGCTCGCCACCCCGGCGCCGGTGGACCTCAACGCCGCCGCGGCGGCGCTCCTCGGCGGCACGGGCAACGGAACGACCGCGAAGATCGTCAACCCCACGGGGTTCCCGCGCATCCCGCCGATCACCCAGTTCGACGGTGGACCGTTCCAGGGCGCCAACTGCACGCTGGCCTCCGGGTCCATGCTCGCCCGGCTCACCTTCGGGATCGTCACCAGCGGCTCCACGCTCCGGCCGCTCCAGGACGACCAGGAGGGCGGCACCGGGCTCAACGATCTCGCCACCGCCCTCTGGCGCGGCTACGGGGTCTCGCTCGACTACGGGATGATCACGCCGGCCACGCTCAAACGGCTCCTGGCCGCAGGCTACGGTGCGGTCATCCAGGGCATGTACGGCGAGATCCCTGCGGGCCTGCGCCTCCAGCGCTCGTTCACCGGCGGCCATTCCATCTACGTGGACGGCTACTACCCGGGCAACGCCTCGAAGGGCATCCCGGAGGCCTATTACGTCATCGATCCGATCGGGCGCCCCCGGTCCGGCTACGAGGGTGACTGGTGGCCGGCGTCGGTCGTGGACCGCTTCACGCTCGCCCTCAGCGGCGGCGACCGGCTGTACGCCATGTGGGGCTTCCCGCCCGGCGGCTCGCCGCCCGAGGTGGTGGGTCCCGACGTCCTGCCGATCCCGCCCGACCCGTCGGGCCCCGCGGGCACGCCGGAACCCGGCGCCACCCCCACGCCCACGCCCCCTGCCGAGGCGGGCGACGCGGACCTCCCGCCGCCGCCGGCGCCGCTCCTGCCGCCGGTCGTCGGTGGGGCGATGGGCGGCCTCGACCTCAGCCCCTTCTTCGACATCTGCCTCATCACCCCGGCTCCCGCCGGCTGCCCGACGGGCCTGGAGGCGGTCTTCGACGTGCGGGCGGACGTCCTGGCAGCCCTGGCACCCGGGCCCACGGTGACCGTGCTGTTCGTGGACTCACCCCAGGCCAACACCGCGATCGTCGGCTTCACGGTTGACCCACCCGCGACGGCCGACGTCAAGTTCTGGGAGCAGGGATCCGCCTCGGGTTCCGTGCAGCACGCCTCGTCCATGACCAGCGCCGACCTCTTCGGGCAGACGGTGCTCCTGGCCCGGCTCGACGTCCGGGCGGCCACCTCGTACGCCTTCCAGGCGGTGGCCGGAGACGGCCTCATCGCCGGCACGTCCGACGTGGGCACGTTCAGCACCGGCAGCGGTGTCGAGCATTTCGATGTCGTGCCGTCGTCGGTGGACGCCCCGCCGATCAAGACCGAGGTCGCGCTCTCGCCCTACATCCACCTCTCGGCGGGCGGCTATGCGCTGCCGCTGGTGCCGACGGAGGCGTCCTCGGGCTGCTCGGCGTCGGCGCTGTTCGGCAGCGTGGAGTACTGCATCCGCTCGGCGCTGGCCGCCGCGCCCAAGGTCTGTCCCACGGTGGACGTCTCCTGGACGCTCTCCGGGATCGACGCGGACGGCGTCCTGGTCCGCGCCTACCCGGCCACGTCGGGCGTGCTGCCGGATGGCACCATGACGCTCGACGGCGTGATCGAGGCCTCAGGCGCGGCCCCGTCGGGCACCGCGAGCGTGGGCTGCCTCGCCTCCGGGATGACCTACACGATCGCGATCGACGCCACCGGCGACGACCGGGGGATCCTCGCCACGCAGAGCATCACCGTCCCGTAGCGGCGCCTACTCCGGGAAGACCACCATCTGGCGCGCGGCCTGGCCTGCCCGCAGCCGGTCGAACGCGTCCTCGAGGTCATCGAGATCGAGCCGGCGGTCGATCAGCTTCTCGATCGGCAGCTTGCCCGCGAGGTAGGCGTCCGCGTAGCGCGGGAAGTCCACCGCCGCCACCGCCGAGCCGTAGTTGGAGCCGAGGATCCGGCGGCCGCCGTCCACGAAGGGGAACGCCTCGAAAGAGGCGAACTCGTGGAACCTGGTCAGACCCACGAGGACCGCGGTCCCACCGGGCGGCAGGGCGGCGATGGCCTGGCCGATGGTGTCGGTGCGGCCGATGGCCTCGAACACGAAGTCCGGGCCGCCGTTCCCGGCCGCATTCCGGATCCCCGAGACCACGCCCTCCGAGTCGCCGGCCGCGGCATGGACCCAGTGCGTCGCGCCGAACTCCGCGGCGAGATCGATCTTGGCCCGGTTCACGTCCACGACGATGATCTTCGAGGCGCCGGCGAGTCGCGCGCCCATGACGCACGAGAGTCCCACGCCGCCGAGGCCGATGACCGCCACGGTCGCGCCGACCGGCACCTCGGCCGTCTTGATGACCGCGCCCACGCCGGTCGAGACGCCGCAGCCGATGAGCGCCGCCACCTCCGGCGGGACGCCCTCGGGCATCGGGACGACCGCGGTCGCCGGCACCACCTGGCGGGAGCTCATGGTGCCGATGGAGAGGTACGCGAGCACGGGCTCCCCATCGCGGCGTGAGAGTCGTGTCGTCCCGTCGGCCTGCGCGTGGTTGAGGGCAGGGGAGCCCTGGCAGAGCCACTGGCGGCCCAGCTGGCAGTTCCGGCAGCTCAGGCAGGGCGCATACCAGGTGAGTGCGGCGGGCAGCCCGATGACCGCCGGATCGAGGCCGGCACCGACCGCCTCGATGATCCCTGCGCCCTCGTGGCCCAGGACGATGGGGCCGGGCCGCTCCCAGTGGCCGTCGCGGACGTGCAGGTCGGAGTGGCAGACGCCGGCGGCCGTCATGCGCACGAGGATCTCGCCCGGTCCCGGCTCGGCCAGGTCGAGGGTCTCGATCGCGACAGGCGCGCTCGCATCAGTGAAGACCGCCGCCCGGCTCTCGTACATTCGGCCACTCCCAACGTGCCATCGAGGGGCGACGCCCGCCTCCGCCGACATGGTGCCTCGTCGGCCACCCGTGCGTGGGCCGGGATCGCCCTGTGGAGCCCTCCGGGCGAAGACGGTGGTGCGCGGACGCGCCGTCAGCCGGTGTTCTGGAGTCCGGCGGCGATGCCGTTGATCGTCGCGCCGATCACCGCCCGCATCTCGGCGGCGTTCGCGAGGTCGGCGGAGGTGCCCCCGGCCTCGGCGCGCCGCAGGCGGCCCAGCAGCTCCACCTGCACGGCGGACAGGGCGTCGATGTACGGGATCCGGCGCTCGATCGTGTGGGCCAGCGTGGTGTGGCCGGCGAGCAGGTGGTCCCGACCGGTGACCAGGAGCAGCATCCGGACCGAGCGGGCGAACTCGGCCTCGATCATGCCCCGGATCGCGACGGCCTCCGCGCCGGGCGCCAGGTCCGCGTATCGGCGGAACGTGCCGAGGTCCGCCTTGGCCAGCGAGAGCTCCGCGTTGTCGAGGACCGAGGCGAAGAACGGCCAGCGCCGGTAGAGGCCCGCCAGCTCGTCCACCGAGTCGCGCCCGCCGCGGCCGATGACCGCCTCGAGCGCCGTCCCCAGGCCGTACCAGCCGGGCAGGTTCGCCCGGGCCTGGGACCAGGCGAAGACCCACGGGATCGCGCGCAGCGAGCCGATCTCGGGTGCCGCCCCGCCACGGCCGCCAGGCCGGCTCGACGGCCGCGACCCGAGCCCGAGGCCGGCGATGAGATCGATCGGGGTGGCCGCGCCGAAGAAGGCCGCGAAGCCGGGGCGGTCCACGAGCGCGCGG
>JBAXFC010000302.1:0-5113 GCA_037140135.1 Chloroflexota bacterium | reverse complement strand
GGCGGCGGCCTGGACCGAGACCGGCACCGACGTGCCGTGGTGGCTGTTGTTGACGAAGCTCGTGGTCGCGAGCGCCGCGCCTGCAATGAGGAACAGGGCGACGATCGCGGTGCCGATCGAGCGGGCCATCGTGGTGGGACGCATGTGGTCCGTTCTCCTGGTGGTGCGGCATCCCTCGCTGGTGCCGTTTCACGCTTCCTGAGGCGTGCCTCTCCGGAAAGGTTTCAGAACACCCGTTCCGGAAGCCGCGCCGGCTCAGGCGACCTCGGGCGCGGCCTCTGCGGCTGCCAGGCTCTCTGCGGAGAGGGACCCGGACCCAGCCTCGAGCCGGCGCAACTCCGGCACCAGGAGTGCAACGCCCACAGCCGCGAGCAGTGTCAGCAGGCTGCCGCCGGCGAGTGCGAGCGTCGGCGTTGCCCGCTCCGCCACGACGCCTGCCAGCAGGTTGCCGAACGGGATGAGCCCCCACGAGCTCAGGATGTAGAGGCTCATCACGCGGCCACGCAGGCGGCCCGGCACCAGGACCTGGAGCAGCGTGTTGGTGGTCGCGTAGTAGATGACCTGGCAGCCGCCCAGCACGGCGAGCGCAGCGATCGAGAGCGGCACGAACCGTGAGGCCGCGAACACCACCTCGGCCAGCGAGCCCACGACCAGGGCGACGATCAGCGACCGGCCGCTGCCCCCGGACGGGCGGAGCGTCGCGAGACCCAGGGCACCCGTGAGCGCTCCTATCCCGATGCCGGCCGAGAGCAGTCCGAGCCCGGGCGCCCCGATCTGCAGCACGTCCCTGGCGAAGACTGGCAGGAGCATCAGGTAGTTGAGCAGGAACAGCGCCGGGACGGCGGCCAGCAGCACGAGCACGGCCACGATCCGGCGGCTCCGGACGTACCGCACGCCGTCGAGCATGTTCGACCACATCGAGGCCTGGGCACGTGCGGTCGCTCTCGCGCCCGGCACCCGCAGGCCCCAGAAGACCCAGGTGACCGCGCACAGCGCCAGCGCATTGCCCCAGAACGCCAGGCCCAGGCCACCGGCAGCGATGGCGGCGCCCGCGATCGACGGACCGAGGATCCGCGACAGGTTGAACTGCGCGGAGTTGAGGGCCACCGCGCTGCCGATCACCTCGCGCTCGACGAGGTTGGGCACGATCGCCTGGTACGCCGGGTTCTGGATCGCGGTGGCCGTGCCCGCCATGATCGCGAGCACCGCAACCTGCCAGAACTGGATGACACCGGTGGTCGCGAGGATCGCGAGGACGACGGCGACGCCCGCTGACCCGAGTTGCGTGGATGCCAGCAGGCGGCGCCAGTCGATCCGGTCCGCGAGCACCCCGGCGACCGCGGACAGGAGCAGGATCGGCAGGATCTGGAGCGCCGAGATGACGCCCAGCGCCTCCGCGGAGTTGGTCAGCCCGAGGACCAGCCAGCCCTGCGCGGTGCTCTGCATGAAGCCGCCCACGGAGGCGGCCATCGCGCCGACGAGGAAGCGCCGGAAGAGCGGTGACGCCAGCGCCGGCATGCGGGCGGTGATCCCGTTGGGCACGGCGATCCCAGGCGGGACGGCGATCACGGCCGGGACGATGGGTCCCAGCGGGAAGGCGATCCCCATCGGTGCGGCTTGGCCCGGCGGGGCGGCGATCCCGATCGGTACGGCAGGGCCCGGCGCAGCCTCCGGCTCGGGCGACGGTTCCGGGGTCGTGGTCGTCAGTCCCCGGCGTCCCCGCCGTCGGCATCGCCTTCGTCGGCCGACGCCATCATGTCCTCGTCCCGGACGACATCGACAGGCCCGAACCCGGCGGCCTCGAGCTCCTCCCCGAAGGCGTCGTGGTCGCCCACGAGCACGATCGCGGCGGCGTCCGGGTGGATGTGCGCCTGCGCCACGCGCAGGACGTCGTCCGAGGTCACGGCCATGATCGCCGGCCGGTAGCGGTCCAGCTCGTCGCCCGGCAGATCGTGGACGTAGAGCCCCGCGAGGGATCCGGCGACCGGTCCGGCCGTCTCGAAGCGGAGTGGGAAGACGCCCACGAGGTAGTCACGGGCCGCGTCCAGCTCCGCCACGGTGACCGGCTCCTGGCGGATCCGGTCCAGCTCCGCGAGCGTCTCGTGGATCGCCGCCACGGTGGCCTCGGTGTTGACCGCGGCGCGGGCCGCGAACGGACCGCGGGCACGTCGCAGGTCGAAGCCCGCGCTGGCGCCGTACGTGTATCCCTTCTCCTCGCGCAGGTTCATGTTCAGGCGGGAGTTGAACAGCCCGCCGAGGATGGCTCCCATCACCGCGACGGCGTGGAAGTCCGGGTGGCGGCGCATCAGCCCGGGGTGGCCGATCCGCAGCTCGGACTGGACGGATCCGGGCCGGTGGACGACGCGCACGAAACGCTCCCCCACCCCGGACGTGTCGTCGATCGGGGCGGATGCCGTGGCGGCGGGCCCGGACCAGTCGCCGAACAGGGCGTCCGCGATGCGCGCGATCTCGCCCGCGTCCACGTCGCCCGCGAGCACGAGCGCCGCGCGCGACGGGATGAACGCCTGCGCGTGGACGGTCCGCAGCTGTGCGGGGGTGAGCGCCTCGACGCTCTCCTTGGTGCCGCTGGCGGGCCGGTGGTAGGGGCTCGACGGGGCGTAGATCGCGGAGACGAACGCCTCCTCCGCGCGGCGGCGCGGATCGGCCTTGGACTGGAGGATGTCCGTCAGCCGCTCGTCGCGCAGGCGCTCGATCTCCGGGGCCGGGAAGGACGGCCGGCGGACGACCTCGGCGAGCAGCGCGAGCGCGGGCTCGAGGTGGCTGGCCGGCACGTCGAGGCCGGCGGAGGTGGCATCCCAGCCTGCCTCGGCGTGGATGGAGGCGCCCAGGCGCTCGGTGGCCTCGGTCAGCTCGATGGCATCGCGGAGCTCGGTGCCCTCGGTCAGGGCGCGGGCCGCGAGGACGGTGGCCCCACCGACCTCCGGGGGCTCGTCGACCGCCCCGTTGCGCAGGGCCAGGGAGGCTGCGATCAGCTCGCGGCCCTGCATCGGGGCCACGATGACGCGCATCCCGTTGGCGAGGGTCGTCTCGATCGCCTCGGGGAAGTCGTAGGGGCGCGGCTCGCCCGCGGACGGGCGCTCGGCCACCAGCCGGCTTGCGGCGCTCATGCGGCCTCCTCCTCGCCCGTGCCGGCGTCGTCGCCGTCGGTCCCGTTCTCGCCCGAGGTCTTCGGGATGTACGTCACGACGACCCGGTTGTCGGGCCGGAAGATCCCCGCCGCCGCCTCGCGGATCTGTTCCGCGGTGACCCCGAGGTAGCGCGGCAGCATCGTGTTGATCAGGGCCGGATCGTCGAACAGGCCCGCGTACATGCCCAGGCGCTCGGCGCGCTCGTCCACGCGCGCAAGTGCGCCCAGCTCATCCGCCTCGGTGAGCGCCTTGGCCCGCATCAGCTCGTCCTCGGTGGGGGCCTCGACCGCGAGGCGGTCCAGTTCCTCGAGGAAAGCGCGCTCCACGGTCTCGATCTCGACGTCGGGCTTGACGGTCGCGAAGCCCACGAAGGCCGATGCGCCGCCGACGCACGGGAGCATGAACACCGCGGCGTCCTGGGCGATCCGCTCGTCGCGGACGAGGCGGCGGTGGAGCCGGCTCCCCTTGCCGCCGGCCAGGATCTGGCAGGCGAGGTCCAGCGCGTCCACCCGGTGGTCGCCGAAGGCCGGGGCCCGGAAGCCGAAGTAGACGCGCGGCAGCGGGACCTTGTCCTCGACCGTCTCGCGGATCTCCTCCCCGATCACCGCCGGCAGCGACATGTCGGGCAGCGGCGGGATCGACGGGTTGGCGGGGATGCCGCCGAAGTACTTCTCAACCCACGCGCGGACCTGCGTCGTGTCGCAGTCGCCCACGACCGAGAGGATCGCGTTGTTGGGGGCGTAGTAGGTGGCGAAGAACTCGCGCACGTCCGCGAGGCTCGCGGCGTCGAGGTCCTCCATCGAGCCGATGGTGGGGTGGTGGTACGGGTGGTCCACCGGGTACAGGTGGCCGAGCAGCTTCTCGATCCAGTTGCCGTAGGGCGCGTTGTCGTAGCGCCAGCGCTTCTCGTTCTTGACCACGTCGCGCTGGTTGTCGAGGTTCTCCTGGGAGAGCGCGTCGAGCAGCGAGCCCAGGCGGTCCGCCTCCATCCAGAGCATCAGCTCGAGGTGGTGGGAGGGGACGGTCTCGAAGTAGTTGGTCCGGTCCAGCCAGGTGGTGCCGTTGGGCACGCCGCCCACAGCCTGCACCATTGCGATGTGCTCCGCCTTGCCGACGTGGGCAGAACCCTGGAACATCACGTGCTCGAAAAGGTGGGCGAAGCCGGTCTTGCCCTCCACCTCGTGCTTGGAGCCGACCATGTACCAGATGTGGACGGCCACGACGGGCGCGAGATGGTCCTCGGCGACGATCAGGCGCAGCCCGTTGGCCAGGCGCTCGTCGCTGAAGTTGACGGTGGGGACGGGCATGCGGGCTGAGACCTCGGCAACGGAGGTGGGTGCGCCGATTGTAGGGTGCGCGCCGCGCGCGGGTCGCGGCCCGGCAGCCCGCGTGCCGACGCCGTTGCCGGTGCAAACGCGACCGTGAGTCCGGCTTTCGGGGCCGAACGGCGCGAAGCGACCTCCGCGGACCCCGACCGGCTTCCGTCGGCTGGGAATCCTGACTGTGGGTCGGGACTCACGTGTTGGGGCGCACGGACGCGCGCTTCGAGAACTGGCTCACCGGCGTTCGCGCATGAAGGCCAGACGGTGCGTCAGGTTCGGGCCGCCAGTCGCGGGTTACTCAGAACGGGAGCAGCACCAGGGCGACGGTCGGCAGGATCGAGAGCAGCAGCGAGTCGCGGGTCATCCGGGCGACGGCGCGCATGTCCGCGTTGTGCGCCGCCGGGTCGGTCACCGGCGCCAGCCCTTCATGGCCGTCGGCGAAGTTGGAGCGACCGGCAACCGCGTAGCCGGCGCAGAACCGGCGGCGGGCCTGCAGCCACGAGAAGAAGCCGCCCCAGATCGGGAAGAGGACGAGCGCGCGCATCACCTGTGGCGCACCCATCGCAACGAGCACCGCGAACAGCACGACAGCGGCGGCGAAGCTCACAAGCGAGAAGGCGCGCCGGCGACGGATCTCCCAGG
>JBAXFC010000301.1:0-5134 GCA_037140135.1 Chloroflexota bacterium | reverse complement strand
CCGCGGCCACCGAGGAGATGAGCGCCCAGGCGGAGGAGGTCGTGGCATCCGCGGCGACCCTCGCCGACATGGCCGCCCAGCTCGACACCCTGGTCGCCCGCTTCGTCCTCGAGGGTCAGGCCGCCAAGGGCAAGGGCAAGGGCAAGGGCAAGGGCGACAACGTCGTCCAGCGCCGGCGGCCCGCCGACTGGACCAAGGCTGCCTAGGCAGAGCGGGTCCGTGATCTGACGATGGCGCAGGGGGCCGACCCGTGCGCCATCGTTCCGCCTGACTGCCACAGGAGGCACGTCCCATGGACACCCAGATCGTCGTCTTCGCCCTTGGCGAGGAGCGCTACGGCCTCGAGATCTCCGCGGTCTACGAGATCATCCGCCCGCAGCCCATCACCGCCGTCCCCCAGGCACCGCCCTCGGTGGAGGGGGTCATCAACCTGCGCGGCCGGATCATCCCGGTCGTGAACCTGCGATTCCGTTTCGGGCTCAAGGACGAGGCGGCGGGCGCATCGTCCCGGATCGTCGTGTGCGATGCCAACGGCAACCGCGTGGGACTGATCGTTGACGGCGTGTCGGAGGTCCTGATGGTCCCCGACGACGCGATCGAGGAGACACCCGCAATCGCCGTCGGGAGCGCCACGGAGTACGTCCGCGGCGTGGCCAAGCTCGACGACCAGATGATCATCCTGCTCGACCTCGTGCACCTGTTCGCGGCGGGCGAGGTGGGGGCCATCGAGCTGTCCTGAGCCGGACCCGGGGGCGGCGGTCCCGAGCCGCCGTCCGCGGAGAGGATCTCAGGCCGTGAGCGCGTCCTTCGACTCCGGGGCGAGCCCGAGGTCCCGCAGGGCCACGGCGGCCGCGGCCGGATCCCAGGCACCTTCGCGCGCGAGACCTGAGAGCGCGGCCCCGGCGATGCTCGCGGCGTCGATCTCGAAGTGCGCCCGGAGGGCCTCACGCGTGTCGCTGCGCCCGAAGCCGTCGGTGCCCAGCACGATGTACGGGCGCGGTGCCCACGGGGCCACGAGATCCGGCAGCGCCTTGATCCAGTCCGTGGAGACGACCACCGGGCCACCCTCGGCGCCGAGCACCTGGGCGACGTACGGGACACGCGGCTCCTGGTCCGGGTGGAGCCGGTTCCAGCGCTCCACGCCCAGCGCCTCGTTGCGCAGCAGCTGGAACGAGGTTGCGGAGTAGACCTCCGCGGCGACCCCGTACTCTTGCGCGAGCAGGTCCCGGGCGGCCAGCACCTGCGCCATGATCGAGCCCGAGCCCACCAGCCGGACACGACCCTTCACCTCGGGCAGGTCGGGGGCGGCCGCGAACCGGTAGAGGCCCTTCACGATCCCCTCGTCAACGCCCTCCGGCTTGGCCGGCTGCGCGTGGTTCTCGTTGTAGACCGTGACGTAGTAGAAGACGTCCTCGCCATCGCCGTACATCCGCTTGACGCCGTCCCTGATGACGGCCGCCAGCTCGAACGCGAACGCCGGGTCGTAGGCGCGGACCACGGGCACCGTGGACGCGAGGATGTGCGTGTGGCCGTCGTTGTGCTGGAGCCCCTCGCCCGCGAGCGTCGTCCGGCCCGCGGTCGCCCCGATCATGAAGCCGCGTCCACGCTGGTCCCCGAAGGCCCACGCCTGGTCGCCGGTCCGCTGGAACCCGAACATCGAGTAGAAGATGTAGAAGGGGATCATCGGCTCGCCGTGCGTCGCGTAGGACGTGCCGGCAGCCTGGAAGCCGGCCATGGAGCCCGCCTCGTTGATGCCCTCCTCGAGGACCTGGCCATCGATCGACTCGCGGTACGAGAGGATCAGGTCCGAGTCCACCGGCGTGTAGTGCTGCCCGTGGGCGGCGTAGATGCCCACCTCCTTGAACAGCGGGTCCAGGCCGAACGTGCGCGCCTCGTCGGGGACGATGGGCACGATCCGCCTGCCCAGCTCCGGGTCGCGGATGAGGTTGCGCAGCAGCCGGGCGAAGACCATCGTGGTCGAGACCTCGGTGGCGCTGCCCCCGGCGAACTCGGCGTCCACCTCGGGGACGGGCGCCGGCAGGGGCTTCGCCCGCACGACGCGCCGCGGGACGGAGCCGCCCAGCGAGGCGCGGCGCTCGATCAGGTACTCGACCTCGGCCGAGCCCGAGCCCGGGTGGAAGTACGGGTACTCCTTGAGCTTGTCGTCCGGGATCGGGAGCTCCAGGCGGTCGCGGAAGACGCGCAGCTCGTCCTCGCGCATCTTCTTGGCCTGGTGGGTGAAGTTGCGCGACTCGATGCCCTTGCCCAGCGTCCAGCCCTTGACCGTCTTGGCCAGGATCACGGTCGGGGCGCCCTTGAACCCGGTCGCGGCCTTGTAGGCGGCGTACACCTTGCGGTAGTCGTGGCCGCCGCGGCGGAGATGCTCGATGTCGCGGTCCGAGAGCCCGTCCACCAGCCGGCGGAGCCGCGGATCCGGCCCGAAGAAGTTCTCGCGCACGAAGAGGCCCGTCGAGGTCGAGTACTTCTGGTACTCGCCGTCCACGGTGGTGTTCATCTTCTCGACCAGGACGCCGTCGGTGTCCCGTGCGAGGAGCTCGTCCCACTCGCGGCCCCAGATGACCTTGATGACGTTCCAGCCGGCGCCGCGGTAGACGCCCTCGAGCTCCTGGATGATCTTGCCGTTGCCGCGGACCGGGCCGTCGAGCCGCTGCAGGTTGCAGTTGATGACGAAGGTCAGGTTGTCGAGACCCTCGCGGGCGGCCAGCGCGATGCCCGACATCGACTCGGGCTCGTCGGTCTCTCCGTCCCCGAGGTAGGCCCAGACGCGCTGCCGGCTCGTGTCCTTGATCCCGCGGTTGTGCAGGTAGCGGTTGAACCGGGCCTGGTAGATCGCGGCGAGCGGCCCGAGGCCCATCGAGACCGTGGGGAACTCCCAGAAGTCCGGCATCAGGCGCGGGTGCGGGTACGACGAGAGCCCGAAGCCGCCGCTCTCGCGCCGGTAGTGATCGAGGTCGTCCTCGCCGAGGCGTCCCTCGAGAAAGGCACGGGCGTAGATGCCGGGAGCGGCGTGGCCCTGGAAGAAGATCGAGTCGCCGCCGCCCGGATGATCCTTGCCCCGGAAGAAGTGGTTGAAGCCCACCTCGTACAACGTGGCGGCCGAGGCATACGTGGACATGTGGCCACCGATGCCCGGGAAGTGCGTATTGGCGCGCAGGACCATGGCCACCGCGTTCCAGCGGATCAGCCGGCGGATGCGCCGCTCCAGTGCCTCATCGCCCGGGAAGTACGGCTCCTGCTCGGGGCTGATCGTGTTGATGTACCGCGTCTGGGTCAGGCCCGGCACGCCGATCTGGAGCTGGCGGGCCCGCTTGAGCAGCTTGAACATCAGGAACCGGGCGCGGTTCTCGCCCGCCTGCTCGAGCACCTGGTCGAGCGACTCGAGCCACTCGCGGGTCTCCGCCTCGTCGATGTCGGGCAGTTGCTGCTTGAAGTCGTCGATGTGCATCAGGGCTCCAGGGACGCGGTGCGCCTTCGGCAGTGGGCGGGCTGCATGGTAGCCCCGATGCCCGTGCACTGCCCGTTCCGGGACCCGGCCGGGAGGGCGGGCAGCAGCGGTCGCCCGCGCCACGCCGGGCTCGATTCCCGCCCGTTCCCCGTCCGCAAGCAACCCGCAATCCTTCGCTCCTGCGCGTTCCGGCGACTTCGCCCGATACTGGCACCTGGAGGAGGCACGATGAGCACCCGACCACTCGTTCTCGTGGCCGATGACGAGTCCCGGATCACCAGGCTCGTGTCCATCGCGCTGACCGGGGAGGGATTCCGCGTCGTCGCGGCCAGCGGAGGCGAGGACGCCCTGGCCAAGGCGGAGGAGATCCGGCCGGACATCGTGCTGCTCGACATCGTGATGCATGATCTCGACGGCATCGAGGTCATGCGCAGGCTGCGCGCGCGGCGCAACGTGCCGGTCATCCTGCTCACCGCCAAGGGCTCCATCGCCGACAAGGCCCGGGGCCTCGACCTCGGCGCCGACGACTACATCGCGAAGCCCTTCCATCCCGACGAGCTCGCGGCGCGCGTGCGGGCGGTCATCCGGCGGTCATCCGCACCGGCTCCCGCAGGCGGCGTGGTCTGCTTCGACGACATCGAGATCGACCTGGAGCGGAGGACGGTCACGCGGGCCGGCGAGCTGGTCCTGCTCTCGCGGACGGAGTGGCTGCTCCTCCAGCACCTCGCCACCAACCCGGGCAAGGTCGTGCTGCATGCGGAGCTGCTGAGCAAGGTCTGGGGCCCGGAGTATCGCGACGACCTCGGGTACCTGCGGGTCTGGGTCTCCCGGGTGCGCCGGAAGCTGGGCACGAAGCCCGGAGATCCGGGCAGGCTCCGAACGTTCGCGGGGATCGGCTACCTGCTCGACGTGGAGGACCGGGAGTCGCCCCCCGCGGCAGGAACGGGAGTGGACCGGGATGGCTGAGCTCCGTCATGGCGCACCCCACCGGCCGTGCGGTACGGTACGGGCATGATGCGCTACGGACCCGGCGTCGCCCTGCTGGTGGTCGATGTCCAGAACGACTTCGCGGATCCCAAGGGGAGCCTGAGCGTTCCGGGCGCAGGCGGCATCCTCGCCGTGATCAACGGCGAGGTGACCACGGCTCGGGCGAAGCGGGCGTTCGTGGTGTGCAGCCAGGACTGGCATCCGCGCCGGACTCCGCACTTCAAGCGCGACGGCGGCCTGTGGCCGGACCACTGCATCGCCGGGACCTGGGGCTCGGACTTCCACCCGGCCCTCGAGGTGCCCGAGGGGACCCCGATCGTCCGCAAGGGCAGCAACGGCGAGGACGGCTACTCGGCGTTCAGCATGCGCGATCCCGCCACCGGCAAGACCGTGCCCACCATGCTCGAGCCGCTGCTCCAGACCGCGGGCGTCAAGGAGGTCGTGGTCGTCGGCCTGGCCACGGACTACTGCGTCAAGGCCACCGCGCTCGACGCGGTCGCGCTCGGCTTCGCGACGACCGTCCTGACCGACGCAATCGCGGCGGTCGAGGTCAACCCCGGCGACGGCGAGCGCGCTCTCGCGGAGCTGGCAGCAGCCGGCGTCCGCCTCCAGGGCTCCGCGGCAGGCTAGGGACCTCGGACATGCTGCGCCGCCTGCTCGCCCTCATCCTGGCCCTCGTCC
>JBAXFC010000300.1:0-5160 GCA_037140135.1 Chloroflexota bacterium | reverse complement strand
AAGTACCTCAACTCCCCGGCCACGGCGCTGTTCGACAAGAGCCGCACCCTCTACCTCATCGACCGCGCGAAGTCCGCGATCCGCAAGACGGGCCAGGCGGTGATCGTGGAGGGCTACACCGATGCGCTGATGGCGCACCAGGCGGGCTTCGAGAACGTGGTCGCGAGCCTCGGCACGGCGCTCACGCCCCAGCAGGTGGCCCTGATCACGCGCTACGGCAAGCGGATCGCGCTCGCGTACGACGTCGATGCCGCGGGCCAGAAGGCGGGGACGTTCGGCGCCACCGCACTCGAGGAGCTGATCCGCCAGCTCGCGCCCGACGAGTCCGGCGTGGAGCTCGATGACGTGCGCGTGGTCCGCCTGCCCGAGGGCAAGGACCCCGACGAAGTGGTCCGCGACGAGCCGGACCGCTGGCGCGAGGAGGTCCGCACGGCCCAGCCGATCATCGACTACCTGATCGACGTGCACGCCAAGGCGCACGACCTGCGCACGCCCGGTGGCCGCGCCCGCTTCGTGGACGCGGTCCTGCCGATCATCCGCAACCTGCCCAACCCGGTCCTGCGCGACGCCTATCTCTCGCGCGTCCACCAGGTCTCCGGGGTGGAGGAGCGGACCCTGATCGAGGCCCTCCACCGCCGCCCCGCGCAGGGGCATGGGGATGGCCGTTCCGGGGGTTCCGACGGCCGGGACCGCTTCACCGCCGCCGCCGTGACCAGGGCGCCCGATGCGCTGCCGGTGACCGAGATCCTGCGCGCCGTCTCGCGCACGGAGCAGGAGCTGCTGCGCCTGGTCCTCCTGATCCCGGAGACCCACGATGCGGTCCTCGACGGCCTCGGTCCGGACCGGTTGCCCTCCCAGGTCGCCCGCGAGCTCTACCGCGCCGTGGTGCTCGCCCGCGAGCGGAACGTTTCCGGCGTCCGGCCGGTATTCGACCTTGCGAAGATCCTCGACGGCCTCGACGAGGAGAGCCGCGCCCTCGGCCAGGCGCTGGTCAGCCGGCCCGGACCCAATCCAAGAGACCTCGGTGACCGATCCCTTGCGTACGAGATCGAGCGTCTTGTCCTCGAGCTTGAGGACACCGAGTGGCACGACCGCAGCAGCTACAACCGCGATGCCACCGCCGAAGCCGAGCGCGATGGCGATTCGCCCACCGTCGACACCCTGATGCTCGAACGGCGCCTCCTCAACGAGCAACGGAAATCGCTCGACAAGCGCCGGGACCAGACCCGGCTCCTCACCCGATCGACGGGCTGACCCATGACCCTCCGCTCCCCGCAGCCCCCGCGTCCCGCGCCCAAGGAGGTACCAGCGAACATGGCCGATCCCCTGGACAAGCAGCTCGTCGAAGCCGTCCTTGCGCGCCCCCGTCGCGGCAAGGCCGCAGCCGCAGCCGACGTCCCGCCCGCCGCCGTGCCCGCATCCCCCAGGACGCGCCGGACCACCAAGGCGGCGGCCCCCGTGGCTGCCCCGGTCGCCGACGAGGATGGCGACGACGACGACGAGTTCGGGCCCGAACCCGAGGACGCCATCCCGGCCGAGCTCTCGATCGAGATCGTGGAGGAGGAGGCCATCGAGGGCGTCCCGGCCCCGGTCGGTATCGAGGCCCCGGAGAAGATCTCGCCGGCCGAGGTGGAGGAGCCCTCCACCGAGGAGCTGGAGTCGCTCTCCGCGGACATGATCGGGATCGACGACCCGGTCCGGATGTACCTCAAGGAGATCGGCAAGGTCGCCCTGCTCACCGCCGAGGAGGAGGTGGTGCTGGCCAAGGCGATCGAGCTGGGCGAGCAGATCATCATCCACCCGTGGATGGCCGTCTACTCACTCCACGAGTGGACGACCCACGACACGGAGCGCAAGACCAGGACGGCCAAGCAGCAGCACCGGCTTCCGTTCGGCCCCGAGGCGCACGCGATGGTCGTGTCCGCGCTCGCCGCCCCGGCGGCGGTCGAGCTGCTCACCCCGGTGCCCGAGTTCAAGCTCACGGCGGCCGCCAGGGACGCCCAGTCCGACGGGACGAAGGCGCTCCTCAAGGAGGCCAGGGCGATGCTGGCGGCCTACACCGCAGCGCCCACCCCCGAGGGCTTCAACGCCCTCATGGACTGGTCGTTCAAGGCGGTCCACAACGGCGACCTCGACTCGCGCGACAACGTGGGCCTGCGCGCGATCTACGGCTGGACCCGCGACCAGGTGGGCTACCGCGCGATCGAGCTCTGGATCGCCGCCGAGAACGACACGGACCTCCTGCGGCGGATGGGCTACGACCCGGAGATCCCGGCCCAGACCAAGATGCGCGACCGCAAGGGCGACATCGTCAAGATTGGCCGCGACGCGCGCGAGCAGCTGACCTCGGCCAACCTGCGCCTCGTCGTGTCCATCGCGAAGAAGTACATCGGGCGCGGCATGTCGTTCCTGGACCTGATCCAGGAGGGCAACATCGGCCTCATCCGGGCGGTCGAGAAGTTCGATTTCGAGAAGGGCTTCAAGTTCTCCACGTATGCCACGTGGTGGATCCGCCAGGCGATCACCCGCGCCATCGCGGACCAGGCGCGGACGATCCGCATCCCGGTCCACATGGTCGAGACGATCAACCGCCTGATCCGCGTCTCCCGCCAGCTGCTCCAGGACCTCGGCCGCGAGCCCACGGTGGAGGAGATCGCGCTCGCGATGACCCTCGGCCCGGACAACACGACCCGGATCTTCGCCGCGGTCGGCGGCCGCGACAACATCACCTCGTTCGAGGTCCGCGGCGACCGCAACCCCGGTCTCCGCATGGCCATCGCGGACCGGACACGGCTCGATCTCGCGGGCCTGCCGGCCGACGGCTTCATCGTGGTGGACCACGGCCGGATGGACATCGACATCGAGCCGCCCAAGCGCAAGGACAAGGAGACCGAGGCGGTCGTCGTCGTCACGCCGGAGAAGGTCCGCGAGATCATCAAGGTCTCGCAGGAGCCGGTGTCGCTCGAGACGCCGATCGGCGAGGAGGAGGACTCCCACCTCGGCGACTTCATCGAGGACCGGGGGGCGCTCGCGCCCGCCGAGGCGGCCTCGCACCAGCTGCTCAAGGAGCAGGTGGAGGCGGTGCTCGACTCCCTGACCGGGCGCGAGCGGCGCGTGCTGCAACTGCGCTTTGGCCTTGAGGATGGTCGCGCACGGACCTTGGAAGAGGTCGGCAAGGAGTTCAACGTGACGCGTGAGCGCATCCGCCAGATCGAGGCGAAGGCGCTGCGCAAGCTGCGACACCCGTCCCGCAGCCGCAAGCTCAAGGACTATCTCGAGTAGCCGTAGGGGGCGCCCATGAAGAATCTGCAGCGCGTGCTCATGCTGGTCCGCATCGGCTTGACGCTTCGCTCACTCATGGCCGCCTCCACGCGGATGCG
This sequence comes from Chloroflexota bacterium, assembly GCA_037140135.1. GTDB lineage: Bacteria > Chloroflexota > Limnocylindria > Limnocylindrales > CSP1-4 > CAIXZV01. The sequence continues at coordinate 1,780 of JBAXFC010000300.1, read as the reverse complement.
CCGCCGTGGCCCCGCGCCCAAGGCGCGTCGCGAGCTGGTGGCGGCCCGGATGGCGGCCGCTCCGCAGTTGGCCAGGGCACGCCTCCGGGCGCTCGAGATGCCGGACCTCGGACACCTCGACCTGCCGGAGCTCAAGGACCTGCGCCATCTCGAGATGCCGGACCTGCGCCATCTCGAGATGCCGGACCTGCGTCATCTCGAGATGCCGGACCTTGCGCACCTCGGAAGGCACAAGCGCCGGAAGGGCCGCGGAGGCGCCCTCGCCCTGATCACCGCCGATGTTGGACGTTCGCTCGGCCTGACCCGCAACCAGAAGGAAGGGGACAACATGAAGTTCGTGCTCGGTCTCGCCACCGGCATCGCCATCGGCGCCGTGGGTGCCGTCGTCTACGCCTCGAAGTCCGGCCGGGACCTCCGCCTGAGCGTGGACGAGATCAGGGCCGAGCTCGCCAAGCGCGACACCGATGCCGTGGGGGCCCGCCTCGAGGCCAGGATGGCCGCGCTCCAGGGGCAGCTCGAGGAACAGATCGCCGGGGTCAAGGCCCGCGCCGCCTCCGTGGTTGAGCAGGCAGGGGGTGCCGCCAAGGACGATGCCGCCGCGGCGTTCGAGGTGGCGTCCGACGCCCTGGCCACGGCCGCGGCCGATGCAGGCCCGGCCCCGGAGCCGGGCCTCGAGATCGCGCCCGACACCGCCTCCTGAATAGTGGCCGGCGCCCGCGGGGCGCCGCGACGTGCACCGCACCGGAGCCGGGCCTTGTGCCCGGCTTCGTCCTGTTCGGACGGGCGGACCAGCAGGAGGCGGGACCATCGGATAGTTCCTGATGAACGCACGGGCGATGCCCCCGCGCACATCGATGGCCGACGCTTCAGGTGCACCCAGACGGGTGCGTCCCACCGGAAGCCCGGAGCCGTCAGAGCCAGATGCGCCGCCCGCTCGAGATCCTCGCAGGCCTGCTGCTCGCGATCGCGGTCGCGGCACCGGTGTCGGCGGCGACCCCCGGCGGCGCGAGCACCACAGAGCTGACCGGCACCCTCGAGCGCGCCTACCTCGACGGCTTCGGCGAGACGCCGGACGTAACGGTCTGGACCTTGCGCACCGCGAACGCCGTGCTCACCGTGGACACCGCCGCGATCCGCCCCTCCGGCCTGGCCGGCGCCGTCGTCACGCTGACCGGGACCCGCTCCGGGGCCACCTTCATCGCGACGGCCGCGCGCCGGATCTCCGCGGGCTCCGGCACGGGCATCACGACCGATGCCACGACCGATGCCACGGTGGACACCGCCTCGGCCACGGTCGCCAAGAGCGTCGCGGTCGTCATGTTCAACTTCGACGACCTGGCCGCCACGCCGTACTCCAAGGCCGAAGTCCTCGATGCGCTGACCGGCACCGGCAGCAGCGTGAAGCGCTACTACGAGGAGGAGTCCAAGGGACGCCTGACCGTGACCGGCGCCGTCTTCGGCTGGTACCACATCGCCGCCGTCACCAGCGGCTGCAACTGGACCAGCTGGGGCACGATGGCCGAGGCGGCCGCCAACGCCGCCGGCGCCAATCTCTCCGCGTACACCAACGTCATCTACGTCTGGCCCGGCACCAGCCAGTGCCAGTTCTCCGGCATCGGCTACGTCCCGGGCACGCGCTCCGGGCTCAACGGGACCCTCAACGTCCAGGTCGCCACCCACGAGCTGGGACACAACTTCGGCCTGAGCCACAGCAATGCGCTCCACTGCACGAGCGGCGGCTCCAAGGTCATGATCGCCGCCCCGGCCTCCTGCACCACCG
>JBAXFC010000299.1:0-5167 GCA_037140135.1 Chloroflexota bacterium | reverse complement strand
GTGTCCAGGGCGTGCGCGGTGCCCTCGGAGAGCTCGAGGCCCAGCGAGCGGTCCTCGTCCTGATCCTGGTCCGCCGTCACCAGCTCATCGCCCATGCGTTCCCCTTCGCGCCCCTGGCCACGCCAGCCGTTCCCCCATGATGCACCCGCGTCCAAACCGACCCAACCGGGCGTTGTCGGAACCTCCGGGCACGAGCCAGGGTCGCTGCTCGCCCACCGAGCCTACGGGCGCTCCGAGGTGCAGTTCTGCTCGCCTGCTGGCCCGGATCGCAGGGTCTCAAGCCGAGACGGCGCAATCCCGGCCGTCGGACGACCCATCGGGTGACGGCGGGCGCTCGTACGCTCGCCAGGTGAGCACCGCCGGCCGAGCCCAAGCGGAGGTCGCCGGCCCCGCTCAGCGCCCCTACTCGGTACCGTCCTCCGACTGCGCATCGGCGACCGTCTTGAGGCGCGGCATCTCGATCTCGAGGTCGCCCTTGAGGGGGATCTCCGGGTGGCAGGTGAAGTACAGGACCTGCTGGCGCTTGGCGAGCTCGCGGATGGACTCCGCGGCCAGGGCGGCGCGCTCGTCGTCGAAGTTCACGAGGATGTCGTCCATGACCACCGGCAGCGGCTCGGCGTTCTGGGCGAAGTGCTCGAGCAGGCCGAACCGGATGGCGAGGTAGAGCTGCTGCGCGGTGCCCGTCGAGAGGTCCTCGATCGCGACGTTCGTGCCATCGACGTGCTCGACGGCCTCGATCTGGCTCCCGATCGGCGCGAGGATCCGGCGGTAGCGGCCCCGGGTCCACTCGGTGAAGTACTGCTCGGCGATCCTGATGACGGCCGGGCGGTGCTCCCCCTCGTAGGCGTGGCGGGCCGTGGCCAGGAGGTGCCGCGCCAGGACGAAGGTGGTCCACTCGCGACTCGTCACCTCGAGGCGGGCCTGGAGGTCGGCCTTCCGCTGGAGCGCCTCGGACGCGGAGGCATCCTTCTCGTAGCGCTCCACCGTGTTCCGCAGGTTGCCCACCTGCTCGGAGAGTTCGTCGTGCGCAGCCCGCGCATCGGTGATCGCGACCTCGACGCGCGCGTAGTCGGCCTCCACCTCGACGACGTCCTCGATCGATGCGAGGTCCTCGAGCAGCCGCCCGAAGCCCGCGCCCGTGCCGGACAGCATCTGCAGCGCGGTCGTCGCAGCAGCGATGCGGTCATCGAGCCGCGCCGCCTCGCCGGCCCGCCCGATGACGGCCCGCAGCGCGGACGCATCGTCGGCCCCGAACTCCGCGAGGATCGCCGCCAGCGTCTCCTCCGCGGTGACCAGCCCCAGCTCGGCGGCCTCGAGGAGCTGATCCAGGCGACGGCAGGCGCGATCGGCCTCGTCGCGCTTGCCCGTTGCGGCAGCCGTCCTGGCTCGCACGTCGTCGAGCGCGCCCAGCATCCGCTCGAGCGCGGCGACGTCCCGGTCCACACCTTCGGACGGCACGCCGATCTCCGAGGCGAGCGCCACCGCGACGGCCACGAACTCCTCGTGCGCCGCGCGCAGCTCGTCGCCACGGGCGCGGGTCGACACCCGCTTGCGGAGCGGGGCCTTGGCGGCGCTGATCGCGGTGATCATCCGGGAAGCGGTGTCACGGTCCAGGGTCCGGTCGAAGCCGCGCTCCGCGAGCCAGTCGGACCATTCCGTCCTGGCCGCGGCGAGGGCCGCATCGGCCGCCACGACCTCCGCCTCGGCGGCGACCAACTCCTGGCCGCGCGTCTCCAGGCGCACGGCGATGGCGTCGATCTGCTCCCGCAGGCCGCGCAGTCGGGCCGCCCGGTCGCGCACGCCCGCAAGCACCGCCGATGCCGCATCGAGGTCCTCGCGCGAGGGCTTCGCCGGCAGCCCGGCCGCCGCCGCCACGACGGCGAGCGCATCGGTGGCCCGCGTGACGTCCGCAGCCGCGCGCGCCGAGGCCTCCTCGAGCAGGGCTGCCCCATCGCCCGCGCGGCCTGCCGCCGTGCACTGGCGCTCGATCTCGGCGACCGCATCGGGACCGGCGTCGTCCGCGAGGGACAGTCGCCGGCAGAGCATCGTCTGCTGCCCGGCCACGGACGCTGCCCGGCGGGCGTTCGCCTCGGCCGCCGCGGCAACTGCGGCAGCGGCAGCGGTTGCGGCCGCCGATGTCGCCTGGGTCCCGCGCTCGATCACGACGGGGGGGCGACGCAGCGCCCACCACACGGCTCCCGCTGCGACCAGCGCCATGACGAGGACCGCCGCCGCGGCCATCACCTGGCCGATGACGGCGAGCACGATCGCGCCGATGATCCCGACGATCCCGATCCCGACGGCGGCCCACGGCGTGGCGGGCGCTGTGCCCACCGGCCCTGCGGCCGTCGGCCCGGCACCGGCCGATCCGGCACCGCCCGTCAACCCGGCACCGGCCGGCCCGCCTGTCGCCCCGCCTGTTGCTCCGACCGGAACCGGGACCGGCATCGCCACCGACGCCAGCAGCGCAGACTCCGCCATCGCTGCGCGCAGCGCCGCCGCGTCCGCGGCAACCTCCGGCCATCCACGCCCGGCCGGCGCGACGGGAACGGCACGCCGCGCCTCGACGGCCGCGGTGGCAGCGCGCTCCGCCTGCTCCCCAGCGATCCTCGCGGCAGCGACGGCCGCCTCGACATCCCGCAGGCGCCGCTCCAGCGCCTCGGCCGAGGGCTGGTCCGGAGCCTCCGCGACGAGCGTCTCGACCTGCACGGCAAGCCCGTCGCGGTCCCGCTCGAGGCCTGCGCGCTCACGCGCGATCTGCGCCTGGGAGGCCTTCGCGGTCCGGAGTCCCTCGGAGGCCCGGTCGAGGGAGTCCCGGAACCGGCCGTTGATCACCGACTCCACGCCGAGCGAGTCGTCGAACGCCTCGACCCGGTCCTCGGTCCAGCCGGGGCCCAGCCGCTCGATCGCGGCCGCCAGCTCCCGGTCGATGGCGGTGGCATCGGCCCGCACGGTGTCGAGCTCCTTGCGTCGCTCCCGGTCCCGGATCGCATCGCCGGCCAGCACCCCGAGGTCGTCGATCCGGGCTCCGGCCGCCGGGTCCACGACGATCGCCGCCAGCGTCTCGCGCTGGTCGTCGAGCCCGAGCTGGGCCCCGTCGCGCCGGGTGCGGGCCTCGTCGAGCCGCGTCTCCGCGGTGGCGAGCGCCGCCTCGAGGTTCGCCGGCAGCGGCGCCACCTCGCCGAAGCCCTCGCGCTCGGAGCGCGCAGCCTGGAGATCGATCCACGCCCCCCACGCCTTGCGCTCGCGGTCGTACCGGCGCTGCTCGTCGTCGAGCACGGCCAGGCGGGCGGCCAGGTCATCGCGGCGACGCTCCGCGTCGCCGAGCGAGCTCACCGTCTGCTCGTACTCAACCGGGAGGTTGCGGCCCTTGATGACCTTCTCGACGTCCTCGAGCTCGCCGAGCAGCTGGTTCACCCTCTTCTTGCTGGCGCCCGACGAGAACAGCTCCGACGCGCCGGCGCCCAGCCGCTTCTCGATGTCCACCGCGGACACCAGGCCCAGGCCCAGTCCGGCCCCGTAGATCCGCGCCGAGATCTGCTCGCCCTTGAGATCCTCGAAGCTCGCGAGCTCGGACAGCCCGAACGCGAACACGTTGCGGAACAGCGGCCCGTCCACGCCCTGGAGCAGGCGCGCGAGCTCGTCGGAGCCGCGATCGACGCCGTCCTCGCCGAACACCTTCAGCGTCCCGCTGCCGCCCCGCTCACCGTAGCGCTCCACCTTGAGGAACCGACCGTCGGCCATCCTCACGCCGAGCCGTCCGCCGCGCCGGCCGCCGGCCATCGCCGCGTAGCGCCTGGTCTCGAAGCCGAACAGCATCGCTCGCACGAAGGCCAGCAGGGTCGTCTTGCCCGCCTCGTTGAGGCCGCGGACCACCGTGAGGCCCGGGGCGGGCTCGATCGCCTTGTCATGGAGGAGGCCGAAGCCGTCAACCCCGATCTGCTCGATACGCATCGGGCTACCCCTGCTCGGTCAGCTGATCGACGACCATCGACTCGGCGCGCTCGAGGAGCGCCAGCAGCTCCGATGGCGATGGACGGTGGTCCCGCAGAAACGGCCTCGCCCGGGCGTTGGCGTACAGCTCGTCGAGGAGCTCGTCGATCTCGTGGGCGCCGAGCTCGTCGGTGTCGTCGAGGGCGGCGGGGCCGTCCGTGCCGGGCGCGACGGCCAGCGACGCGCGCGACGTGTCGATCAGGCGCAGCACGCTGCCGAGGAAGTCATCGGCCTGCTTGCGGGCCTCGCGGTCGAATTCGGGCCTGGTGGCGTCGCGCAGCGATTCGATCCAGGCGAAGGGTGCGGCCTCTCCGAGGTCCTCGCGCGCGGTCGTGAGCACACCGTTGAGCAGCCCGGTCTTCGCGAGGAGGCGGTGCGCGGGGCCTGCGCCGGTGAGCGTCACCCGGGCGACAATCGATCGGCCGGCCTCGGTCCGGGCCGCATCGACCTCGCGGACCACGGTGTTGACCAGCCCCTCCTCGGTCGTGACGTCGCCGATCGGCACGTCGAGCAGTCGCCAGCGGACCTCGTCGGTCACGCGGAACTCGGGGGTCACGGTCCCGTCAGCCGCCACCGTCACGAGGTAGCAGCCGCGCGGCTCAACCTCGCCCGGATCGCGGCCCTGGGGATTGCCGCAATAGATCACCGTGGGGCTGGCCGCGTTGAGGATCGCGTGGCGGTGGATGTGCCCGAGGGCCCAGTAGTCCATGCCCGCGTTGCGCAGGTCCGTGATCGTGCAGGGCGCGTAGTTGCCCGCGGACGTGTCGCCCCCGACGTTGGTGTGGAGCAGGCCGATGGCGAACGGGACGCCGGGCTCGCGCTTGAACTTGAGCACCAGGTTGTCCGTGACCGCTGCCTTCTTGTAGCCCATGCCGTAGACCCGGGCGATCTCCACGCCGTTGCGGACCACGGGCTTGCTCTCGACCTTGGTGGTGCTGAAGGCATGCGCCCGGTCCGGCCAGGTGACCGAGGGGATGTAGCCGCCCTCGTGGTCGTGGTTGCCCGAGACCACGTACGAGTCGATGCCGGCGTCGGCGAGCCGCTTGAGGCCGTTGCGCAGGTTCAGCTGGCCCGGCAGCGTCCGGTTGGCGCTCTCGAAGGCGTCGCCCGCGATCAGGACGAAGTCCACCTCTTCGTCGATCGCGAGGGTCACGATGCGGCGCCAGGCCGTGAG
>JBAXFC010000298.1:0-5179 GCA_037140135.1 Chloroflexota bacterium | reverse complement strand
GTACTACCCGCCGGTTGACCCGACCAGCATGTCCGAGGCCAGCCTCCGCCTGAACTATGTCCTCTCGCAGGACGCCTACGGCGCAGGCTCGGGCCTGTCGCTCGGCATCGCCAGCTTCCCGGTCCCGGACCTCGCGGTCGGCAGGCTGGTGGAGACCGCCTCCGAGGCCTCCGGGATGCTGGACGCCTACCTCAATCACACGACCAGCGGCGTCGTCTCCACCCCGACCAGCAGCCTCACCACCGGCTACGACTTCATGGCCGACACCGCGGCCTCGGTCGCCACCGACCTGGCCGCCGGTCTCGGCTCGGGCGCGACGCGCAACGACACGCTGATCACCGATCCCGCCTCGCCCAACGCGGTCCCGTGGACCGCGGACAACCTGCGCAGCGCCCTCCTGGGCTCGCGCCACGATCTCGTCTTCCTGGCCGGCCACTTCAGCGCCAACCGCGCGCTGGCCGCCGACCAGACCACCACGATGTCCACCACGGACCTGGTGTCGTCCGCCGTGGACCTCCAGAACGCCATCGTCTTCTCCCAGGGCTGCCACTCCGGGTACGGCATCGTTGACGGCGCCGCCATCCCGGACATCACCCAGCCGCTCGACTGGGCCCAGGCCTTCGCCCGCAAGCGCGCCACGCTCGTCGGCGGGACCGGCTACCAGTACGGCGACAGCGAGCTCATCGGCTACAGCGAGCTCATCTACGCCTCGCTGGCCAAGGAGCTCCGGACCGGGACCGGCCCGGTCGGCATCGGCGCGGCGCTGCTCGCCGCCAAGCGGGACTATCTCCGTCTCACCCCCGACCTCGGTGGCACCGATGTCAAGGCGCTGCTCGAGGCCACGCTCTACGGCCTGCCGATGCTGAGCGTGAATCTGCCGGGCACCCGTCTCCCCGCCGTCACCGGCGGCTCGACCATCGCCCCCGCCGACCTGTCGCCCGTCGCCTCCGGCCCGGGCGCGGACCTCGGCCTCCAGGCCGCCCCCGTGGATCTGACCGGGATCGCCGGCAGCCTCGGGTCCGGCACCGGAACCGGCGGCGCCAGCTACCTCACCGGCCCCGGCGGCGCCGTCGCGGCCCAGCCGTACCAGCCGGTCCTGCCGCTGATCACGCGCAACATCTCGGTCCCCGGACAGGTCCTGCGCGGCGTCGGCTTCATCGGCGGCGACTACGAGGACACCTCGCCGGTCACCCCGCTGGTCAGCGTTCCGGCCACCGACCAGGGGTCGGGCCAGACGCCCTTCACCTCGCCCTCCTTCTACCCGGCAGGCGTCGCCTCGGTCAGCTACTTCGACGCGCTCTTTGGCGGCGATCCCGTGACCCGTCTGCTGGTCACCCCGGTCCAGCACCGGTCCGACGGCAGCACCGCCACGCGCCGCCGGTTCGACAGCCTGCACCTGCAGCTGTTCTACAGCGCCTTCAGCGCCACGGTGACTGTTGGCGGCCAGGTGTTCCGGCCGTCGCTGGCCGCCGCGCCGACCATCGTCGACACCTCGGCCGACGAGACCGGCGGCACCATCACCTTCCGCGCCCACGTGAGCGGCGATCCGGCCGCCGGCGTCCAGAAGGTCTGGATCACCTACACCGGCTTCGCGAGCACGTGGACATCCCTGGACCTCGTCCAGGACCCCGGCGATGCCTCGCTCTGGGCGGCGACCCTGCCGGTCCCGTCCGGCCATACCGCCGGGGAGCTCCGCTACCTGGTCCAGGCCGTCAACGGCACGGGCCTCGTCTCGATGGACACCAACGACGGAGCCTTCCACGCGATCACGCCCGCGCCGTCAGGGGTCCCGGCGGCCGTGACCCACGTCTCCTTCGATGCCGCCAACGGTTCCACCAACCCGGCCGCCGGCACCTTCGGCGACACGGTCACCTTCTCGGCGCACCTCTCGGGGGCCTCGCCGCTTGGCGGGCTGCCCGTGGTCTTCTCCTTCGGTGGCGAGAGCAGGACGGCGCTCACCAACGCCGGCGGGCTCGCCGCCGTGAGCTGGACGCTCGTGCAGGCGCCCGGCGCGGGCACCGTCACCGCGAGCTACGCGGGCGACAACGCCTTCAAGTCCTCGTTCGACACGCTCCCCTTCACGCTTGCCAGAGCGGACACCAGCCTGGCGCTCACGGGCGGCACCTGGTCGCCGGCCAACAGCGGTCTCTCAGCCACGCTCCGCGACGACCACGGCTCGCCGATGGCGCAGCGCAGCGTCTTCTTCGTCATCCGCAACAGCACGACGCCGTCCGCCTCGCTCACCACGGAGGCCCTCACGGACGCCGCCGGTATCGCGCGACTCGGCGCGTTCCCGCTGCCCGCCGGCGCCTACACGGTGGAGGCGCGCTTCTCGGGCTCGATCCCGCTCCTGCCGGGCTCCACGAGCATGGCGCTGGCCGACGACGCCTACCGGGCCGCCGTCTCGGGGACCGTGGACTACACGGCCGCCGGCCGCGCCAGGCTCACGATCTCGTTCACCGTCGCGAGCAAGGACTGGGATGGGACGACGATCGCGTCCATCAGCGCCTGCTCGCTCTCGGGCGCCCCCAGCACCGCAGCCGTCGGCTGCTCCGCCGCCTCCGCAACCGCGTCGTTCTCCGACGCCGCCCCAGGCACCTTCAAGACCGTCACCGGCAGCGGGTTCACCCTCACCGGGGCGGACGCAGCCGGCTACGAGATCGTCAACCCGGTCGCCTACACGACCGCGGACATCACGGCCGTGAACCCGGGCAAGGTCCTGGGCTCCGTGGCAACGGCGGACGCCGCGTTCAACGACGTCAGCAACGGCTTCGACGTCCTGTTCAGCAAGGGCGCCACGACCTCGGTGATGACCCTGCGCAACACCGATCCGGGCACATTCCACTACATGCTCGGGCTGGACAACCAGACGGGCATCACCCTCGGCAGCGCCAACGGGGCCACCTCCACCACGATCATCACCATTCCGGGCGTCCCGGCCTCCGGCGTCAACGTGACCCTGCCGGCCTCCGCCGCGGGCCTCACCGACCCGGCGTTCACGGTCCAGGGCTCGCGCCCGATCCGGGTCCATCCGGACGACGACCATGACGCCGAGGTCTCGGCCTCGGTCTGGTACGCCCTCGCCGCTCCCGGCGGGGACTGCACGGCCCCGGGCGTCGCCTGGATCGCCGGCCAGCCGGCCGACGGCAGCGCCGTGAAGTGCGTCAAGATCGACGGGTTCGCGCTGCCCAAGCGGCACCACGCCCGCATCGACCTCAACCTCGAGTTCCGCCTCAAGGGCACCACGGGCTGGCTCGCGAGCCAGAACCCGACCCTCAACTTCCGGGCCGGCTTCCCGTTCAAGTCGATCACCTCGGTCACGCTCGCCCCCAGCTGGGGCTCCATGGCGGGCACCTATCCCGGCAGCCAGATCACGGGCATCGTCGGGGTGGGGCAGGCGGTGACCGCGGTCGGCGGCTTCGTCTTCGACACCAACGGCAGCGGCATCGGGGGCGCCGTCGTGCGGGTCTACGGGGCCGCACCGTCGGCAGCCAACGCCTGCACCACCACCGGCCAGGTCGCCGAGTTCACCACGCTGCCGGACGGGTTCTACTTCGTGACCCAGAAGGGCGTGAACGACGCGTCCACCCAGGCCACGGGCCCCAGCCCGCTCCCGGCAGGGATCCAGTACCACGTCGCTGTGTGCAACGTGCCGGGCGTCAGCGCCGCCTACTGGCCGGGCCGGGCCATCGACCACAAGCTCGCCACCAAGGAGTTCGACGGCGAGGACTTCTACGTCGCCCAGCCCCACCACCTCGACGTCACCTACCAGCCTGCGACCGGCAAGGTCGCCACCGCCCTCGGGACCATCCGGGTGGAGGTGAAGGACCTGTTCGGCTACGACGTGACCGCCGACAACCTCGACACGATCACCCTCTCGGCACCGGTCGGGAGCAGCCTGGTCCTGTCGGGCACGCTATCGGTCAAGGTGGTGGGCGGCGTGGCGACGTTCACCAACGTGAAGCTCTCCAAGGCCGGGACCTGGTCGCTCATCGCGACGGCGGCACCGGCCAACTGGGGCGGCGGCACCGCCACCCTCCCGATCGTCATCAAGTAGCGCCAGCCCACCGCTCCGGGGCCGCGGGCCCCGGAGCCCACGACCGACGCCCCTCCCCGCGTACCCCGGGGAGGGGCGTCACCCTGTCCGGCGCCGTCGTCCGGCGCCCCGCACAAGCTCCGCCGGCGCTACCGCCCGGGTCATCGGGTTCGGAGACGGGTTCGGCGCTACCGGCCCCGGGTCATCGGGCCGGCGCTACCGGCCCCGGGTCGTCGGGCTCGGAGACGGGCCGCCCGACCGTCGCCCGGAGCGCGTCCCGCTGCGTCGTGAGCTGGCGCAGCCAGAGCAGCCAGCCGTCGCGGTCGCCGTCGGAGCCGTAGCCCGCGGTCAGCCTGATCCCGATGCGGTCGATGCGCTCCTCGACCTCCACCAGCCGGGCTGCCGGCCCGGCGCGCTGCTCGTCGTCCATGACGCGGAGCATGTCCCGGAATCACGAACGGCGCCCGGTTGGGCGCCGTTGCGGTTCGCGATGCGGGAAGCCGGGCGAGGGCCCGGCCGGGCGTCAGGCGCGGGCCTGGCGCTCCAGGCGGCGCTGGAAGCGCTCGACCTGGCCGGCGGTGTCGATGATGTTCTGCTTGCCCGTGTAGAACGGGTGGCAGTTGCTGCAGACGTCGACGCGCAGCTCTTCGCGGGTGGAGCCGACTTCGAACTCCGTGCCGCAGGAGCCGCAGTGGACGCGCGCCTGGATGTACCGGGGATGGATCTTGGGCTTCACGGGTGATGCTCCTTCGACGCCGTCCGAACGGGGCTCGCCCGCCGGTGGTCGCCGCTCGTCGGGCGGACTAGGCCTCGACCGCGGCCGTCTCGGCCGCGACCGGGACGATCCGGATGCGCTTCTTGTTCCGGGTCTCGTGCTCGAAGCGCACCCTGCCCGTGATCTTGGCGTAGACCGTGTAGTCCTTCCCCAGGCCCGCGTTCTCGCCGGCCTTGAAGGTCATGCCGCGCTGCCGGACGATGATCGACCCGGCCGGCACGAGCTGGCCGTCGCCGACCTTGGTGCCGAGCCGCTGGCCAACGGAGTCGCGGCCGTTCTTCGAGCTCGATCCCGCTTTCTTGTGGGCCATTGATCAGTCGTCCTTCTTGGTGCGGCTGGCGCGCTTCTTGGGCGCCGCCTCGGGAGTC
>JBAXFC010000297.1:0-5213 GCA_037140135.1 Chloroflexota bacterium | reverse complement strand
GCGCCACGATGTTCGACCGCCGGCGCCACTTCCTCGCCAACATGGACTCGATCCGCAAGCTGCTCATGAACGAGCCGCGCGGGCACGCTTCGATGAGCGGGGCGATCCTCCAGCCGCCCACGCGCCCGGACTGCGACTACGGGGTGCTCTACATCGAGGTCTCGGGCTGCCTGCCGATGTGCGGCCACGGGACGATCGGCGTGGCGACGGTCCTGGTCGAGACGGGCATGGTCGAGGTGAAGGAGCCGGTCACGACGATCCGGCTCGACACGCCGGCCGGGCTCGTCATCGCCGAGGTGCGCGTCGAGGGCGGCGCGGCCAAGGCGGTCACGATCACCAACGTGCCCTCGTTCGCAGTGGGCCTCGATCGTTCCGTGGCCGTTCCCGGCTACGGTGACGTCCCGTACGACATCGCCTTCGGCGGCAACTTCTACGCGATCGTGGAGCTCGAGAGGCTGGGGCTCCCGTTCGACCGGGCGGCCAAGAACGAGCTGCTCTCGGCCGGGCTCGCGATCATGGACGCGATCAACCTCGCCGAGATGCCGGTCCACCCGGAGAACGCCGAGATCGCCGGTGTCCACCACGTCTACCTGGCGGCACCCGGCTCCGATGCCCGCCACTCGCGCCACGCGATGGCGATCCACCCCGGCTGGTTCGACCGGTCGCCGTGTGGCACCGGGACGTCCGCGCGAATGGCGCAGCTCCACGCGCGGGGCCTCCTGCCGCTGGACCAGGACTTCCGCAACGACTCGTTCATCGGGACGACGTTCACCGGGCGGCTCGTCGGCGAGACGGAGGTCGCGGGGCGGCCGACGGTGATCCCCACGATCACCGGCCGCGCCTGGGTCACGGGCACGGCGCAGTACATGTTCGACCCCGCCGATCCCTTCCCAGAAGGGTTCGAGCTCTGACCGTGGTCGCCGAGCCTGCGGTTCCCTCCATCGGCTCGCTGCCCTCGCTCCGGGGTCGGCTCAGCCTGCGCGAGGAGATCACCTCGATCCTGCGCGGCGCAGTGATGTCGGGTGAGCTGGTGCCGGGGACGGTCTACTCCGCACCCTCGCTGGCCGAACGGTTCGGGGTGTCGGCGACGCCCGTCCGCGAGGCGATGCTCGACCTGTCCAAGGAAGGCCTCGTGGACATCGTCCGCAACAAGGGCTTCCGGGTGGTCCAGCTGTCCGCGGCGGAGCTCGACGACCTCACCGAGATCCGCTCGATGCTCGAGGTTCCGGTCGTGCGCCGGCTGGCCGCCGACGGCGTGGATGCGGACGCGCTTGACGCGCTCCGGCCCCTGGCCGCCGCCGTGGAGGATGCGGCGCTGCGCCGTGACTTCATCGCCCACGTCACGCTCGACCTCGACTTCCACCTCGGTCTGCTCGGGCTGTCGGGGAACGCCCGCCTCGTGGACATCGTGCGCACGCTCCGCCAGGGGTCACGGCTGTACGGCCTCCGATCCATCCCCGACGACTCCGTCGTGTTCGCCTCGTTCCACGAGCACGCCGAACTGCTCGACCTGATCGCCGCTCGTGACCCGGACGGCGCCGAAGCGCTCATGCGCCGGCACATCGGCCACGTTCGCGGGATCTGGGCGGACCCGACGGCCGACGAGGGCACCTGACGGGCCCACCCGCCCGCGACTGCGCGGCCACGCGACGAGCCGGGCCATGCTCCCTTCCCTCGAACGCCGACTCGCGTGCGCGTCAAATCGGGTCCCCTGCTGCACGGCATCTGGCCGGACTCGGCCACATCGACGGGATGCCACGCTCGTCGCGGCTCCCCGTGACACATAGCCGAGTCGCGCAGCCGGGCCGTCGCGCAGCCGGGCCGTCGCGCAGCCGGGCCGGCGCTACCGCGGCCGGCGCTACCGCAGAACGAACGCCTCCCGGACATGCGAACGCCCCCGGCGGAGCCGGGGGCGCCTGCGGAACGGAGAGCCTGCGACGAACGCCTACGCGCTCTCGCCCTGCTCCGCGAGCCAGTCCGCGTAGTTGGTCTCGTCCACGCCCTTGTCCACGTCCGACTTGGTCAGCAGCAGCGGCAGGCGGCGATCGCGGATCGTCTCCTCCGTGATGATGCAGCGGCGGACATCGGTCCGCTCGGGGATGTCGAACATCACCTCGAGCAGCGCCTCCTCCACGATCGAGCGCAGGGCGCGGGCGCCCGTCTTGCGGTCGATCGCAACCTCGGCGGCCGCCTGGAGGGCGCCCGCGGTGAAGACCAGCTCCACCTTGTCGAGCGAGAGGAACCGCTGGAACTGCCGGGTCACGGCGTTCTTGGGCTCCACCAGGACCCGCATCAGGTCGTCCACCGTCAGCGGTGACAGCGTGACGATGACCGGGAGCCGGCCGATGAACTCCGGGATCAGCCCGAACTTGAGCAGGTCCTCGGGCATCAGCTTCTCGATGATCTTGGCCTTGTCGGCCTTGGTCATCGCGCCGTCGGAGCCGAAGCCGATGGAGCGCTTGCCCACCCGCTCCTCGACGATCTTCTCCAGCCCGTCGAACGCCCCGCCGCAGATGAACAGGATGTTCGTGGTGTCGATCTGGATGAAGTCCTGGTGCGGGTGCTTGCGGCCGCCCTGGGGCGGCACGTTCGCAACCGTTCCCTCGAGGATCTTGAGCAGCGCCTGCTGGACGCCCTCGCCCGAGACATCGCGCGTGATCGACGGGTTGTCGGCCTTGCGGGCGATCTTGTCGATCTCGTCGATGTAGATGATGCCGCGCTGGGCCCGGGTGACATCGAAGTCCGCGGACTGGATCAGACGCAGGAGGATGTTCTCCACGTCCTCGCCCACGTAGCCGGCCTCGGTGAGCGAGGTGGCATCGGCGATGCAGAACGGAACGTCGATGATCCGCGCCAGCGTCTGCGCGAGGAGCGTCTTGCCGGACCCGGTGGGGCCCACCAGGAGCACGTTGGACTTCTGCAGCTCGACGTCATCGACGCTGTTGCCGGCGTTGATCCGCTTGTAGTGGTTGTACACCGCGACCGAGAGGACCTTCTTCGCCTTCTCCTGGGAGATGACGTACTGGTCCAGGGCCATGGTGATCTGCCGGGGGTTGGGGAGCTTCTGCTGCGCGACGCCCTTCTTGGCGGGCGCCTCGAGCATCTCCTCCTCGATGATCTCCTGGCACAGGTTGATGCACTCGTCGCAGATGTAGACACCCTGCCCTGCGATGAGCTTGCGCACCTGCTCCTGGCTCTTGCCGCAGAAGGAGCAGCGGTACGGAACCTTCGTGCCCTTGGAGCCAGTCGTCGTCACCGGTCTGTCCCCCACTACGACGCCGGGGTTCCGCCGGCCGCGTCGGCGTCGTGCGCCTGGGCGATCAGCGAGTCACCGGTCATCGAGTAGACCGAGTCGATCAGGCCGTAGGCCTTCGCCTCGTCCGGGCCCATGAAGAGATCACGGTTGGTGTCGACCACGACCTTCTCGAGGGGCTGGCCCGTGTGCTTGGCCAGGATCTCGTGGTTCACCTGCACCAGGTGCTCCCACTCCTTCATCTGGATCACGGCATCGGGCGCGTTGCCCCGGAACCCGCCGGAGCCCTGGTGGATCATGATCCGGCTGTGCGGCAGCGCGTAGCGCTTGCCCTTGGCGCCGGCCGCCAGCAGCACGGCCGCCATGGAGGCCGCCATGCCGATGCAGATCGTGCTCACCGGGGCCCGCAGATACTGCATGGTGTCGTAGATGGCGAGGCCGCTCGTCACCACGCCGCCGGGCGAGTTGATGTAGAGGCTGATGTCCTTCTCCGGGTCCTCCGACTCGAGGAACAGGAGCTGGGCGATCACCAGGTTGGCGAGGTGATCGTCGATCGCGTCGCCCAGGAAGATGATCCGCTCCCGGAGCAGTCGCGAGTAGATGTCGTAGGCGCGCTCACCACGGCTGGTGGACTCGATGACCATGGGGACGAGCATCGTTGGTCTCCGGTGGATGGCTGCGGGTTCGCGGGGAAGGACTAGTCGATGGAGTCCGGGATCGAGCCCGGATCCGTTGCGCCGATGGAGGCCGATGCCTCCGCGCTCTCGTGACCGACCGCCGACGCGGCGTCGTCCTCGAGGTGCGGCAGCCCCGGGTGCTCCGGGTGGGCGACGAGCCAGCGGTCGACGAGCATCTCGACGACCCGGGTCCGCCGCAGCGTGCTGCGGATGAAGTTGCGGCCGCGCTCCGACTCGAAGTACTTGACGGTCTTCGGATCGTCGTAGCGGACGCGGGCGTCGGCGACCTGGGTCTCGACGTCGGCATCGGAGATCACGACGCCCTCGACCTCGGCCACCTTGGACAGGACCAGCAGCACCTTCGTCCGGTGCTCGGCCCGCGGGCGGAACTCGTCGTGGAGGTCCTTCTCGGACTTGCCGGTGGCCTTGAGGTACGCCTCCTCGCCGATCCCCTGGCGGGCGATCGAGGAGCGGAACTCGTCGTGCATGACCTCGACCTCCTGGTCCACGAGGACCTCGGGCAGGTCGATGGTGGCGTTGGCCACCGCGTACTCGATGATCTTGTCGGCGAACTCGTGGCGCGCCTTGTCGAGCGCGTTGCGCCCCAGCCGCTCGTTGATGTCGGCCTTGAAGGCGGCGAGGTCCGCGTAGTCGCCCATGTTCTGGGCGAAGGCGTCGTCGCCGTCCGGCAGGACCTTCTCGCGCAGCTCCTTGAGGTCCACGGCGAACGTGACGCCCTGGCCGGCGAGGCTCTCCTCCGGGTAATCCTCGGGGAAGGAGATGTCGAACGTCTTGGACTCACCGCGCTTGAGGCCCACGACGTTGGCCTCGAAGCCCGGGATCAGGCGGTCCTCGCCCAGGATCAGCGGCATCCGCTCCGAGGTGCCACCGTCGAACGGCTCGCCGTCCTTGGTGCCCACGAAGCCGATGACGGCCCAGTCGCCGTTCTGCGCCGCGCGGTCCTCGACCGTGGCCAGCGTCGCGTTCTGGTCGCGCAGCTCCTCGATGACCTTGTCCACCTTGTCCGGCGTGATCTCCTCGATCTCCGGCAGGAAGTTGAAGCCGGCGTAATCGCCGAGCTGGACCTCCGGGCGGACCTGGACCGTGGCCTTGAACCTGAGGGCCTTGCCCTCCTCGGCCTCGACCAGCTCGACGTCGGCATTGGTGAGCGGGACGATCCCCTGCTCGATGATGGCATCGCGGTACGCGGTCTGGACCAGCTGCTCCACGGCCTCGTCCATGACGGCCGTGGGGCCGAGGACGCGCTCGAGGATGGGCCGCGG
>JBAXFC010000296.1:0-5214 GCA_037140135.1 Chloroflexota bacterium | reverse complement strand
CACCTATGGGCGCTACTTCCCGCTGCTGACCACCGCGGCCGGCACGGCCAAACCTGCCAACGTGCTCATCCTGGGCATCGGCGTCGCCGGCCTCGCGGCCATCGGCACCGCCCGTCGCCTGGGCGCCGTGGTCTCCGCGTACGACGTGCGCCCGGAGACCGCCGAGCAGGCCGAGTCCCTCGGCGCCAGGTTCGTCAAGCTCAAGACGGCCATCGACGCCACCGGCGCCGGCGGCTATGCCCGCGAGCTGACGGCCGAGGAGCGTGCCTCCCAGCAGGCCGACCTCAACGAGGTCATCGGCAACCAGGACGTGGTCATCACCACGGCCCAGGTCCCCGGCCGCAAGCCCCCGGTCCTCGTGACCGCCGACGCCGTGGCGCGCATGCGCTCGGGCTCGGTGATCGTGGACATGGCGGCCTCCGCGCTCGGTGGCAACTGCGAGCTCTCAGTGGCCGGCGAGACCATCACGACCGGCAACGGCGTGACGATCGTGAGTCCGGAGAACCTCCCCGCTTCGATGCCGTCGTCGTCCTCGCAGTTCTTCGCGCGCAACATCTCGTCGCTGCTGCTGGCCATGACCAGGGACGGCGCCCTCACCCTCGACTTCGAGGAGGAGGTCACCAGGGCCACCGTGATCACCCACGGCGGCGAGGTCGTGTCCGAGGCGGTCAAGAAGCTTCTCGCCCCTGCAGGAGGTGCCGCATGAACGGTGACCCGGCAACGACGAGCATGCCCATCGACCTCGCGTTCACGATCTTCGTGCTCGCGATCATGTGCGGCGTGGCGGTCATCTCCAAGGTCCCCGCGACCCTCCACACGCCGCTCATGTCGGGCGCCAACTCCATCCACGGCATCGTCCTGGTGGGCGCGATGATCATCGCGGTGGCCGCGGACAACCCGGCCTCCTACGTGATCGCCTTCCTCGCGGTCGCCTTCGCCACGCTCAACGTGGTGGGCGGCTACGTGGTCACGGACCGCATGCTCCAGATGTTCAGGCGCAAGCCCACGGCCCCCAAGCCGCCCAAGGCGGAGGGCTGACCGTGCTGGAGCTGACTCCTCTCGACGCGTTCGTCCGCCTCGCCTGGCTGCTGGGCGCGGTCGCGTTCGTCATGGGCCTGTCGCGGATGAACTCGCCCGCGACGGCACGCAACGGCAACCTGGTCTCGGCCGGCGGCATGGCGCTGGCCATCGGCGCAACGGCGGTCTACCTGCTGTTCAAGCCCTCGGCCGCCGGGTTCAACCCGGTCGGCTGGATCATCATCGTCGCCGGCATCGCCGTCGGCGGCGGGTACGGCCTCTACTCCGCCCGCACCGTCAAGATGACCGCGATGCCCCAGCTGGTGTCGCTGTTCAACGCGGTGGGCGGCGGCGCGGCCGCGCTGATCGCCATCGACGAGTACCTGCGCCACTCCGGGACCGTCCCGGGCCTGCAGGAGAACGTCGCCACCGTCCTCGACATCGCGATCGGCTCGATCACCTTCACCGGCTCGCTCATCGCGTCCGGCAAGCTGATGGGCCTCAAGATCACCCCGTCCCGGCCGGTGATCATCCCCGGCGGCCGCCTCGTCACGCTGCTGCTCGCGGTCGTCGTGGTCGGCGGCTCGCTGTTCCTGTTCCTGGGCAACTACAACGTCGCCGTCATGCTGGCCATCCTGGCCGCGGCGCTGATCTTCGGCGTCACGATGGCGCTGCCGATCGGCGGCGCCGACATGCCGGTCGTCATCTCGCTGCTCAACTCGTTCACGGGCACGGCGGTCGCGATGGCGGGCTTCGTGCTCAACAACCCGGTCCTGATCATCGCCGGTGCCCTCGTGGGCGCGTCGGGCGCGATCCTGACCAAGCTCATGGCCGACGCCATGAACCGCTCGATCCTCAACATCATGCTCGGCGGCTTCGGCGGCGGGGACTCGGCGACCGGCGCGGTCGCGGGGCCCGGCGGCTCCGTCCGCGAGGTGTCGATGGACGATGCGGCGATCCAGCTCGCGTACGCCTCCTCGGTCATCGTGGTCCCGGGCTACGGCCTCGCGGTCGCGCAGGCCCAGCACGGCGTCCGCGAGCTCGCGGAGCTGCTCGAGAGCCGCGGCGTGGACGTGAAGTACGCGATCCACCCGGTGGCCGGCCGGATGCCGGGTCACATGAACGTGCTCCTCGCGGAGGCCAACGTCCCCTACCCGCAGCTGCGCGAGATGGAGGACATCAACCCCGAGTTCGACCGCTGCGACGTGGCCCTGGTGATCGGTGCGAACGACGTCACCAACCCTGCAGCCCGGAAGCCGGGCTCGCCGGTGTCGGGCATGCCGATCCTCGATGTCGATCACGCCAAGAACATCATCGTGATGAAGCGGTCGATGGGGAAGGGCTACGCCGGCATCGACAACGAGCTCTACACGAACCCCAAGACGGGCATGCTGTTCGCCGACGCGAAGGCAGGCCTGGGCGAGCTGATCGCGGCTGTCAAGGCGCTCTAGACTCCTCGTTCATTCGCAGACACGGGACGGCCCCGGCGGAGCGATCCACCGGGGCCGTTCGATTCCCCCGGGCATGCGGGTCAGGGAGCCGGCGCCTCGCCGATGAGGGGCGTCCGGGCCGGCGAGCCGGACGACGGATGTGAACCGCTGGTGGCGGGTGCCGCGCTCACCGGGACCGGCCCCATCGGCACCCAGGTGGCAGCCGCTTCGCGGATCCCGAACGGGTACGCCGCATCGAAGGTCACCACCAGGACCACCGAGACATGGCCACCCTCGGTGGGCGTGTCCATCGAGACGGTGAAACAGCTGTCGGTCGTGTGGCTGGTCGTGTCCTGCTTGTCGGCCAGCTGCACACCTGGCCCGCTGGGATACGTGCGGAGGCTGATGTAGTCGACATGCGCGGTTGCCGAGGCGATCAAGCACAGGTTGACGGACCCGAGGGCGTAGCGGAAGCCGAACTCCGAGACGGGTGCCTGCAGGTCGATCTGGAAGGCCGCCGTGCCCGAACCGGGTGCGGTCACGCCGAGCATGTTCGTGTAGGCGGCAACCGTGGCGAAGGTGGCGGTTCCGTTGCGGACCCATGCGGAGGGGCCGTAGACCTGGGTGATCGGGTACGGGCGCAGGAACCCCGCGCTGCTGACGCCGTTGAGCGTGGCGGCATCGGGGTGGGCCGTGGAGGCCATGAACGCGGTGCTGTCGATCCCGTCGAGCTTGTCGGCGTTGAGGTTGGCGACCTTGGTGCTCGAGCTGACCTTCATCGGCGGCACGCCCGCCTTGGTGGTGAGCGAGAGGGCTGCACCCGTCCCGCTGTTGCCCAGCGCCAGCAGTGGGGCCGCGGCTGCCCCCTTGAGCGTCGTCCCCGAGTTGACCGTGTTCGTCCTGCCGAGATTGAACACGGCGCCGATGCCCGAGCCGGCGATCGCCGGGGCTGCCAGGACCACGGTGGCCAGGGCAAGGGTGGCGATGGCGGCCAGTCGCGTTGCGCGACGGGCGCGGCGGGATGCGGGCATGCGGGCTCCCTCGGCCGCCGCAGCTCCCGGGGTGGGACGGTCCCATCCCCTTCGGCCACGGCAAGGCGCGAGCGTAGGGCATCGCGGGAGCCCGCCGCGGCGTGTTCCGGCGCAGTCGGTGGCCTACTTGACGGGCGACGCGACCAGCTCGGGGGGCAGGGCGACGGAGGGCCCGCCCACGATGACCGTGGACGGAGACAGGACCGCCGGTGTGCTGGTCGCGCCAAGGATGAACGTGGTGCGGAAGATGCTGATGTAGCCGCCGAGGGAGAAGTTGATGTTCAGGGCGAAGGACAGGCTGTCATTGGGCGTCAGCAGCGTCGGCGTGGCCAGCGTGTAGCGGTGGCAGTCGGCGCCCAGGTAGAAGATGGTGGCGTCCGCGAACAGGGTGTCCTGGATCTCGGCCGTGTTGTAGGTCCTCTCCCTGGTCAGGTACACGCCCGTCATCGAGGCGTCGACCATGCTGAAACAGATGTCGACGGCGCGCAGCTCGACGGACTTGCCGTACAACGCAACCGGAAGGTCGGGGCTGACCACGAGGTAGGTGGTATCGGAGGGGGCAGGCGATGTGAAGTTCACCGAGCCGGGCGTCCTGGACTCCTCGAGCGAGGACCCCCACAACATCGGCGACCAGTTCCCGTTGCCCGCGCTGACCAGGATGTCGCCCGACGGCTGCACGAACCCGGAGCTGTCGATCCCGTCGAGCCTGTCCGCGTTGAGGTTGGCGACCTTGACGCTCGAGTTGACCTTCATCGGCGGCACGGTGCTCTTGGTGGTGAGCTGGAGGGCAACCCCGTTGCCGCTGTTGGCGACCTTGAGCATCCCGGAGGCACTGCTCCCGGTGAGCGTGCTGGGAGCGTTGACCACGTTGGTCCTGCCCAGGTTGAATACGGCGCCGATGCCGGTGCCGGCGATCGCTGGGGCGGCCAGCACGGCCGCGAGCACGGCCACGCCTGCGACAGCCAGCGCGCGCCGGGCATGCCGGACGCGGATGGACGGTGACTCCATGGGGTAGCCCTCCAGCCGCGATCCTGGGCCGGCCCGTCCGTCCCCCGTTGCGCCGCAGCAGCGGGAACCTTACGACAACGGGATGACCCGGTGTTCGCCCCGCGCGCATCGGGCCCGAGCGGCCGGGGCCGCTCCTCGTCGCCGGCGGGCGGCACCTTGGACAGCCGGAGACGCCGAGACAGCAGCCGCGACCGGTGGTCGCCTCACGAGCCTTCGGGCGCCCGGCGGTGCGTTCCTGCTCGCGTGGTGGTCCGGTTCGCGGCTGCTCAGGTCGAGATGCTGCGTTCCTGTTCGGCGTGGGACCCGTTTGACCACGCCAGGCGCCCGTCTGCCCGCCACCCGAGCGGTGGCCCGACGCGCGAGCCAGCGGTGGCCCGACGCGCGACCGGCTCGGCGGTCAGTTGCCGGCGGTGGACGGCGCGAACGCGCTCGAGTCCGAGCCGTCGAGCGTGGCGGCGTCGGGGTGGTCGGTCGCGGCCATGGACGCGCTCGAGTCCTTGCCGTCGAGCAGGTCCGCGTCGAGGTTGGTGACCTTGAGCTGTGAGTTGACCTTGAGCGGCGGGGCAGTGATCTTCGTCGTGAGCTGGAGGGCGGCGCCCGAGCCCGTGTTCGTCAACTGGAGCGTCCGGCCCGTGGATGACCCGGTCAGGGTGGTGGTGGTGTTGACGGTGTTGGTCCTGCCCAGGTTGAAGACCCCGCCGATCCCGGTGCCGGCAATCACGGACGGC
>JBAXFC010000295.1:0-5220 GCA_037140135.1 Chloroflexota bacterium | reverse complement strand
GGGCGGCGATGGCGGCAGCGAGGCCAGCGGCATCAAGCACCGCGACCCTCGCCGGCGGCGCCGGGGGATCGGACGGCAGGGTCGAAGGCGCGGCGGTCTCCGATGGCGACGCCGACGGCTCGACCGACACCGCTGGGCCGACCGGACCGCGGGTCACCACGACGAACCCGCCCGCGCCGACGGCCACGATTGCGAGCGCGGCGGCCCACGGCACCACGGCCTGCAGCCACCGCCCGCCGCGCCAACCCCGCCGGGGCTCCCGATCCGGCAGCGCCGCGAGGGCGACCCGGAGCGTCGCTGGCGCCTCGGGCAGGGCGGCACCGCGCAGTGCGTCGCGGACCCGCCGCTCGACCTGGTCGTCGCTCATCGCGGCCCTCCCCGGCCGGCGCCGCCATCGGTGCCCGTCGCGCCGCCCATCGCCCGCCCGAGCTTGCCCAGCGCCCGGTGCAGCCGCGACTTCACGGTCCCGATCGGCGCCCCGATCCGGGCAGCCACCTCCGCCAGCGGCAGGTCCGCCCAGTAGTGCAGCACCACCACCTCGCGCTCGTCGTGATCGAGCACCGCGAGCGCCCGAAGCGCCTCGTCGCGGTCCAGCGTCGCGCGGAACGGGTCCGCGGTCACCGCGCTCGGCAGCTCGCCCTCGATCGGGATGAAGCGCACCTTCGAGCGACGACGCAGCCGGTCACGGCAGACGTTGACGAGGATCCGGTCGAACCAGCCCTCGAACGCTGCCGGGTCACGCAGCGAGTCGAGGCTCCGCCAGGCCCGCTCGAGCGCATCCTGGGTGACGTCCTCGGCCTCGGCGCGGTCGGCGAGGAGCAGCCCCGCGAGGCGGTAGGCGCGGTCGAGCCCGCGTCCCGCCTGGCGCAGGAAGCGCTCCCTGACCTCGGCCTCCTCGGCGGTGCCCAGCGTCCCCTCCAGCAGTCCGATCCTGCGAACCATGACGGCCATTCCCACCGTACCCATCCAGACGAACGGGCCGACCATCGGGTTCTCGGGCGTTGACTCGCTTCCTTGGCGCGGCAACTCAGCTGCGGGTCAGACGAGCCCCGCTGCAGCGTGGCTTCCAGCCGGAATCGGCCGGATCGCTGAAATGCCACGCTCGTACGGCGTCGATCTCACTCGCTGCCGAGTTGCGCACCTTGACGAGCACGAAAGGACGCCGACAACCTCAGTCGAACGCGAACGCCGCGTCCCGCTCGGCCTCGGAGACGAGCCCCGGGTCATAGTCGGCACGCTCCCCGGGCACGTACGTGACCGACCGCAGCGCGCCGCTGTACGGGAACGAGCGATGCCGCTGGTACAGCTCCCAGTGCACAGGGCCACCCCGATTCACGCCCACGTCGATCCCCGAGAAGGGCGCCATGCCGATCAGCATCGCAACCGACGGCAGGACGCCGACCACCGCACCATCCACGCGCAACGCGATCGCCCAGTGGAACGATGGCAGCCACCGGGCCTCGAGCCGGACAAGGTGATCGCCGGGCGCCAAGGGGCCCCCGTCGACATCGTGCAGGCGCCCGTATTCGTTGTAGGCGAGGTGGACCGAGCCGTTCTCCACGTAGACCGAGTAGCCGCCGCCCTGGTCCCCGTGCGCGACCAGCACCCCGGCATCCCCAGCGGCATACGAAACGTCGATGTCGATGTCGAACGAGCGCAGGTTGACGAGCTGGCTCGCGCGGTACCGCTCGAGCTTCGGCGTCCCGGGCAGCAGCCGCAGCGGCCGCTCCAGCTCCCGTTCGGCGGGCCTGCGGACCGGCGAGAGCCCGAACCCGCCGATCATCGGGAAGACGGTGTTCTCCCAAGCCGCCCGCTCCCAGGCCGCCGCCATCTCCGCGAGCCGCTCGGGCTCCCGGTCGGCGACGTTGTGGAGCTCGTTGGGGTCGGTGGCGACGTGGTAGAGCTCCCACTCGGCGTCCGCGAACGGCGTCCCGTGCCGGTGGCTGGTCACGATCTTCCAGCCGTCGCGGTAGAAGCCGCGGTTCCCCCCGAACTCGGCGTACTGCTCGGTGTGGGTGCTGGGCGCGCCCGGATCCCGCAGGACCGAGGCGAACGAGTGCCCGTCAATGGACTTGGCCGGGAGACCGTTGCGCACGCCGGGCGACGCGACGCCCGTGAGCTCGAGCAGCGTGGGCAGGATGTCGTTGACGTACTGGTATTCGTGGCGGATGCCGTCATCGCCCTCGCCGCGGGCCAGGCCCGCCGGCCAGGACACGACCATCGGCACGCGCACCCCGCCCGCGAACGTCTGACCCTTGTAGAACCGGAACGGCGTGTTGGACGCGAGCGCCCAGCCGCGCGGGTAGTGGATCATCGTCCGTGGCCCACCGATCAGCTCGGGGGCGCGGTCCACGTCCGCCTCCCAGTCCTGCGGGACGCCGGGGATGTGGACGAAGCGGCTGAAGTAGCTGCGCGTCCCCTCGGGGCCACCCTCCATCGTGCCGCCGTTGTCGGACGTGAAGATGACGATGGTGTTCTCAGCCTCGCCGAGCGCCTCGAGCGTGTCGAGCAGCCGGCCGAGGTTCCGGTCCGCGTTGTCCACCATTGCCGCGTAGACCTCCATGAACCGCTCGTAGCGGTCCCGGGTCTCGGGATCGAGGCTGTCCCAGGCCGGGACCTCGAAGCCCGGCGCCGCGTCGCGCGGCGGCAGCGGCAGGTCGGGGGCGAAGAGCCCATCCTCGATCTGCCTGCGGTGGCGGGCGGCCCGGACCTCGTCCCAGCCGGACTCGTACCGGCCGCGGTACCTCGCGAGATCCTCCTCAGGGGCGGCGAGCGGCCCGTGCATCGCGTGGTGGGCGAAGTACAGGAAGAAGGGCTTGCTGGAGTCGTTGGCCCGGAGAGCCTTGATGAACCCGATCGCGTGGTCGGTGAGGTCGTCGGTGAGGTAGTAGTCGTCGGGCATCTCGGCCACATCGAGCGGCGAGTTGTCCGCGACCAGGCGGTTCGGGTGGAAGAAGCTGTTGCAGCCCTCGAGCGTCCCGTAGTAGCGGTCGAACCCGCGCTGGGTGGGCCAGGTGCTCTTCGGGGCACCGTCGTGCATCAGCGCATCGCGCGTGAGGTGCCACTTGCCCACGGCGTACGTGGCATAGCCGCCGGACCTCAGGATCTCGGGGAGCGTGAGGACGTCCTCGTCCACCTCGAGGCGGAGTGGCGGGAACCCGGGGTCCGAGTTCGCCACGCTGGCGAACCCGGCCCGGTGGGCGTTGAGCCCGGTCAGCATCGCGGCGCGGGCCGGCGAGCAGACGGGGGTGCTGTGGTAGTTGGTCAGGCGCAGGCCTGCGCTGGCGAGGCGGTCGAGGTTCGGGGTGTCGATCTCGCTCCCGAAGGGGCCGATGTCGCTGTAGCCCATGTCGTCGAGCAGCATGAGCACGATGTTCGGCGCGCCTTCGGGGGCGCGGCGCTCACGGGGCCAGGCACGCTCGGACTCGGACTCGGTCCAGCCGACGCGTCCTGGAAAGTGCTCGTAGCCGCGGGCATAGGGCGGGATCCCGCGCTCATCAACCGGCTCGCCGTTGCTCACTTCGTGGCGCCTGCGACGAGGTCGTTGAAGCGCGAATCGAACTCGGTGGACACGTCGAGCCTGGCCTTGAGGAGGCCGAACTTGAGGTACGTGTCGGCCTGGAGCTGCTGCGCGGCGGTGACGTCCGCGTCGAGCGGGCGGTAGGCCGCGTCGTCGTGGAGGACGACGGACTTCGCGACCGGCGCCGGCAGGTTGGTGAGCTTCTGGTAGATCGCCTCCCAGGCGTCGGGGTTGGCGTCGGCCCAGGCCTCGGCACGGACGAGCCGCGGGAGGTAGTCCGCGATGTCAGCAGCGATCGCCGGGTCATCGAGGGCCTTCTGGGTTGCCACGACATAGCTCAGGCCCGCGGTGACGCCCACGCCATCGCCGATCCTCTTGGCCCCGGAGGCCTCAATGATCGCGCGCTGCGGGTCGAGGGCTGCGATGACCTCCACGTCGCCTGCCTGGAACGCGGTCAGCGCGTCGGCCGGCGAGAGGTTGACCGCCACGACGTCGGAATACGCGAGGCCGGCCTTCTCGAGGGCGCGGATCACGGTGTACTGGAGGATGGTGCCAGGCGTGATCGCGACCTTGCGGCCCTTGAGATCGGCAACCGAGTTGATGGGCGAGTCGGCGGCAGCGAACAGCTCCACCGTGGAGACCGTGGCCGGCAGCTGCTTGGCCGCGACCACCTTGACCGGCACGCCGTTGGCCTGGGCGAAGATCGGCGGGGTGTCCGCCATCGAGCCGACATCAACGTTGCCGCCCGCTGCGGCCTCGAGGAAGCCCGGGCCACCGCCCGGATAGAGGCTCCACTCGATCGTGTACGGCAGGTTCTTGTCCTCGCCGGCGGCCGTGAGCAGGGCCTCGATCACCTTGGTGGAGCCGAGCTGGCCCACGCGGAGCACCGGTGCGCCCGCCGCTGTCGACGGCGCGGTGGTTGCCGGTGCGGTCGCCGCCTGGCTTGCCGGGGCATCTGTGGGTGCCGCGGCGGTGGCCGCAGACGGCGCCGACGGCGTCGAGCTGCCCGAGCACGCCGCCAGCACGATGGCAAGCGTGCCCGCGCCGACGGCGCGTGCGGCGAACCGGAATGAGGTTGTGAGCATGCGTCCCTCCATGTGCACGCGCCGGTCGGCCGTGCTAGTCGTCGTCGTCCCCCACCCCGAGCTCGGCGAGCAATCGGTGGCGGAGGCTGGTGAAGCCGGCGCTGGTCCTGCGCTGGTGCGCAGGCAGCCCGACGGGGATGTCCAGGGAGAGGCGGCCGTCCGCGAGGACGAGGATCCGGTCGCCCAGGAGGATGGCCTCGTCCACGTCGTGGGTCACGAGGAGGACCGCGGGGGTGTGGCGCTCGAACAGGCGCCGCAACAGGCGGTGCATCTTGATGCGGGTCAGGGCGTCGAGCGCCCCGAACGGCTCGTCCATCAGCAGCAGCTCGGGCTCGCGCCCGAGCGCCCGGGCAAGGGCGACGCGCTGCGCCTCACCGCCCGACAGCGTCTTGGGCCAGGCCTTCGCATGGTCGGTCAGGCCGACCTCGTCGAGGGCCTTGAGGGCGCGGGCGCGGGCCTCGGTCGAGCGCAGGCCGAGCGTGACGTTGTCCGCAACGCGGGCCCACGGCAGGAGGCGGGCGTCCTGGAAGACCACCGCCGGCCGGGCCGGCGCGAGCAGCCCGCCCCCGTACTGGTTGTCGAGGCGGGCGAGGATCCGCAGGAGGGTGCTCTTGC
>JBAXFC010000294.1:0-5225 GCA_037140135.1 Chloroflexota bacterium | reverse complement strand
CGGCCACCGTTGCGGGGGCCGCCGTTGCGGGGGCCGCCGTGGGTGCCGCGGTCGGCGTGGAGCCGCCGGAGCAGGCTGCCGCGAACACGGCGACGAGCGCGAGCGCGGTGACGCCCTTGATGGTGTGCATGGGTCGGGGTCTCCTCGGTGGGTTGCGGCGGAAGTGTACCCACGCTGCGGGGCCGCGGCACATGTCGTCCGGCCCCGTGACGTGCCGAAGCGACGCCGGGAGGAGCACGGCGTCGCTTCGGAGGGTCTGGCCGGCGCTGGCGGGAGGAGGGAACCGCTGGTACCGGCTGCCTGTTCGGTCTCGGGTACTGGACGCTGGTCCAGTGAGGGCACTATGGGCTCGAAGGTCCCATCGGGCGACCCCCCACCAGTCCCAGTACCCCGGTACTTTGCGGGCGCCCCGTCCCGGGGTGGGGGCACTCCCCCCGCTGGGGGGAGGTGCCGCCACGGCGGCCTCGCGCAGGGTGGTCGGCCGTGATGGGTAGACTCGGCAGGTGCGGGTACGAACGCTCGAGATCCGGTTCCTGGGGGCGGCGCTGGTCGTCCTCTGGCTTGTCACGTTCGGACTGGTGCTGCTCGGGTACCGGCCGGGCGGCCCGGTGGACATCCTGGTGGGGATCGCGGCCATCGGTCCGCTGCTGGTGGCGCTGGCAGGACTCTGGTCACCGCCCGTCGCCCGCAGCGACCGCGCCTTCGCCGTCGTCTGCTGGCTCGCCATCGGCGCGATGCTCCTGCTGGTGCCCTCGCTCGGATCGCTGGTGGGCCAGCTCCAGGGCAACGGACCCCAGACGCTGCTCCCCTCGCTCGAGGCCGCCTACCCGTGGCTCCTGGCGCTCATCGCGACCGGCCTGTTCGCGGGCCTCGGCGTCGCCCGCGGGCGCCTCGGGGCCCGCGCCCGTCGTCGCCGGCGCCTCCTGCTGGGGGTGGCGATCGGACTGCTGATGACGCTGGCGGCGGGATCCGTCTTCGCCGCCGCTGCGATCGTCAACGAGCTCGCCCTGGGCGATCGGCCGGCCATGGCCTCCCGGTTCGGGCCAACCGATCCCGATCTGGAGCCGCCGCCCTGCACCGGCCTGGTCACAGCCGGCCTCACCGCGCGCCTCGAGCTGCGCATGGACACCTCGATCGACGGCCGGTATGCGGGGCAGGTCATCATCGAGGGGATCCGGGACGGCCGCGACGTCCAGTGGACCGGGTTCGCGGCCACCCGCCTCGCCCTCGGCCAGTTCGGCCTGATCCGGGTCTCCGGGCAGGTGTGGGACCTCGCGCCGGGCCGGGGCTGGGCACCCGTCGAGGCGCGCTCGGGTGATGGGGGCGACCTGGACCGCCAGCTCGTCCTGACGGCCCTGACGCCCGCCAACCGCAACGTGGCCGAGGACCGCGGCCTGGCCTTCATCGAGGGCGCCCGGGCGCGACACTGCCGCGTGGCCGTGGACGGCGCCACCGTTCGCACGGCCGTCCCCCAGGTCAGGCTCCTGGTCGGCGGCACGGACATCTCGCGCTGGCGCGGTGACCTGGACTTCTGGGTCTTCGCCGACGGGCAGGTGGGCCAGGCTGACGGTCGGCTCACGGGCCCCGCGACCGGCCTCGGCGATGACGGCCTCACGGCGGGCATCCGGTTCCACCTGCTGGCCATCGACCGAGGCCTGC
Source organism: Chloroflexota bacterium (assembly GCA_037140135.1). Classification (GTDB taxonomy): domain Bacteria; phylum Chloroflexota; class Limnocylindria; order Limnocylindrales; family CSP1-4; genus CAIXZV01. The sequence continues at coordinate 3,566 of JBAXFC010000294.1, read as the reverse complement.
CGATCACGGTCTTCGCCCCGGCACGATGAGCCTCCACGTGGACCCGGAGGCTGCGATGATGCACGGCACAACAATCCGTGGGGGGAGACGAGGAGGGACGTCGGGGTGACGGAATTCGTGGATGGGGACGATCGCGCGCGACGGGATCGTCTCGCGCGCCTGCTCAACGTGGTCTCCATCCTGCAGGCGCACGCGGGCGACGGCGTATCGCCCATCGAGATCGCGAAGCGGACAGGCACCTCGAAGCGGACCGCCTACCGGGACATCGACGCGATCGGGTCCGAGCTCCATCTGCCCGTCTGGGGCGAGAACGGGCGCTTCGGCATGGAGGGCACCGCCTTCCTGCCCCCGCTGCGACTCACCCTCTCCGAGGCGATGGCCGTCTTTCTCTCGGCCCGCCTCGTCACGCGCTTCATGGACAAGCACGACCCCCACCTGGCCTCCGCGTTCACCAAGCTCAAGGAGGCCCTGCCGCCCAACCTCGGGGCCCAGGTCGAACGGACCGTGCAGGAGCTGACCAGCCGTCCCCTCGACGACAAGGCCAACCGCCACACCGCCGATCTCACCAGGGCGTGGGCGGAGCAGAGGGTCGTCCAGTTCACCTACTCGCCCGCGGCCTACAACGGCGCCGAGCCCGCACCGCGCCTGGCACGGGTCCGGCCGTACCTGCTCGAGCCGTCCCTCCAGACGCACGCCCTCTACCTCATCGGCTGGGACGAGGAGCGGAACGCGATGCGGACGTTCAAGGTGGACCGCATCAGCGACCTCTCGATCCTGCCCCAGACCTTCGACGCGCCCGAGGAGGACGTCGTCAGCGAGCTTCGCCTGGCCTGGGACATCATCTCGGACCAGGTGGCCACCGAGGTCGTGCTGCGCTTCGCGGACCGCGTGGCGGACCGCGTGCTCGAGGCCACCTGGCATCCCAGCCAGAAGGTGTCCCGCGCCGCGGACGGCACGCTCGAGTGGCGGGCCACCGTCGGCGGGATCATCGAGATCCGGCTCTGGATCCTGTCCTGGGGCGACGACGTTGAAGTCCTCGCGCCGGAGGTGCTGCGCGAGGACGTGGCGGCCACCCACCGGCGGGCGGCTGCCCGATACAAGGGCTGACGGCGCTCCAGCGCACCCGTCCGGGAGTGCGGTCCCGGGCGGTCCGGGCGGGTTTGGGGTAGTCTACGGCCTTCTGCAGCCCCACCGACCACACCGGGAGACGTCCCATCGACCGTCCCGTGCCCAGGCGCCTGCGCGTCCCCACCCAGCTCCGGCCTCGTGTCGCGGTGCTGGTCTCCATGCTCCTCGCCGTCGTCCTCGTGCTCTCGCCCGGGTCAGCCCGGCCCGCGGCCGCTGCGACCGGCACGGTCGCGGCTGCCATGGCGATGACAGTGCTCGGGCAGATGAACCAGGACCGGGCTTCGCGCGGCCTCCGGCCGTACCGGGCGTGGTCCTCGCTCACCGGCCTGGCCCTCGATCGGGCGCAGCGGATGGCGGACACGCAAACGCTCTCGCACGATGTGGCGGGTGGCGACCCCGGGGCGGCCCTGACCGCCCGCGGCATCCCGTGGCTCGGCTTCGGGGAGACGATCGGCATGACCACCTATCCGTGGGGGACGTCGGCCGCGCTCAACATCTACGGCCTGTGGCGCACCAGCCCGTCGCACGCCTCGATCATGTTCTCCGCCTCCGACAATTACGTCGGCATCGGCTTCGTCCGGGCTGCGAACGGATCAACCTGGGTGTCGGCGGTCTTCACCGAGTCTCCCGACCACACGCCGCCCGTCGCGGGCAACCGCTCGCTGACGCTCTCCGGGACGACCGTCTCGTATGCGTGGTCCGGTCGCGATCCGCTGCTGCAGACCCACACCGCCGGCCTGCGCTCGTTCGACGTCCAGCTGAGCATCGACGGGGGTGCATGGAGGACGATCCGCAACGACACCACCGCGACGTCGCTCACGCTCCTGAACCGGGCGCCCGGTCACACGTACACCTTCCGCGTCCAGGCAGCGGATCGTCGGGGTACGCTGTCGGCGTGGACGCGCGTGGCCAGGATCAGCATCCCGTAGACGCGGCGCCCGGGGGTGCCGCCCCCGGCCGGCGGCCGGTGTTCGCGGCCGTCAACCTGATCAGCGACCCGATCCACGGCTACGTCGAGCTGACCAAGCGCCTGCGGCCCGACGAGGCCCGCGCGGCCGGCCTCGCCCCCGAGGAGACCGCCGAGGACGACCTCCTCGACACCGCCTGGGTCCAGCGCCTGCGCCGCGTCAGCCAGCTCCAGAGCGCGCGCTGGGTCTTCCCCACGGCCGAGCACTCCCGGTTCACGCACGGCCTCGGCGTCATGCACGAGGCGGGGCTCTGGGCCCGGTCCCTCTACCCGTCGCTGCGGGCGTCGCTGGGTGTGCTTGCTCCCGGCGAGGCCATCCCATCCGAGGGTCTCGTGGTCGAGACGCTGCGCGTGGCGGGGCTCCTCCACGACGTGGGGCATGGGCCGTTCGCCCACTTCTTCGACGACCGGTTCCTGGCCCTCTTCCCGGCGCCGGTGGACCCTCGGCGGCCCGGCGCCAAGACACTGTCCCACGAGGACCTCAGCCAGCTGATCATCGAGCGTGAGCTGGGCGGCGTGATCGCCGGACTGCGCCGGGCCCCGGGATCGGTGCCGGAACGCGACCGCTTCGCGGACGGCGAGGCCATCGATCCGCGGTGGGTCTCGTTCATCATCTCGAAGCCGCCGCTCGCGGACGCCTCGATGCCCGGCTGGGTCCGTGTCCTGCAGCCGCTGCTCTCGGGCGTGTTCACGGTGGACAACCTCGACTACGTGCGCCGCGACGCCTACCTGACAGGCGTCTCGATGGGACCGGTGGACGCCGAGCGCCTGCGCCGGTACTGCTTCATCTCGGAGCGCGGCCTGACGCTCTACGAGTCCGGGCTGGGCGCGCTCGAGATGTTCCTCACCGCACGCCTGTTCATGTACCAGCACGTGTACCTGCACCGGACCGTGCGGGCGATCGACCTCGATCTGGAGGAGGTCTTCGTGCCGTCGATCCGGGCGGTCTTCGGCGAGGGGTCGCCGGCCGAGCGGCTGGGCGCCTTCGCCGATCTCGACGAGTACGCGCTCCTCCACCAGGCGGCGTTGTGGGCGCGCGGCGAGAAGCTCGCGGCCGCGCCGGTCGCCGGGGACGGCTGCGTGACCGCGGAGGTTGCCGACGGCTGGCGGGCGATCCTGCTCCGCCGGCCTCGCTGGCGGACCGAGCGCGAGGTCCACGTGGAGCAGGCGACGCCCGAGTGGCCCGAAGCCCTGCTGGCCGAGCTGGGCGTCGCCGAGCCGGGGCGGGTGGTGCTCGATCTCATCGGGGTGGATGCGCGACCGGGTGCCGGCAAGCCCGACTCGCTTGCGATCGAGCGGCGGGACGGGGGTGCCGGGCCCTCGCTTGCGGTGGCGCTGGCACGCCTGCCGGCGTGGTCGCTCGTGGGGCGGCGGTACCGAAGGGCGGGATAGGGCTCGGAACCCAGGGCCGGGTGGGCCCGGGCGGGCCGGCCACGGGCGGCCGACTCGGGGCGGCCGCTGGCGATGCCCA
>JBAXFC010000293.1:0-5234 GCA_037140135.1 Chloroflexota bacterium | reverse complement strand
CCTCCACCTCACGACCGGCTGCTCCGTGACCGTCACCGGCACCCTCGCCGCGTCGCAGGGCAAGGGCCAGACCGTGGAGCTCCTCGCCGACTCCGTCACGGTGGTCGGCTGGGTCGAGGACCCGGACACCTACCCGATCCAGCCCAAGCAGCACTCCTTCGAATACCTGCGTGAGGTCGCCCACCTGCGCCCGCGGACCAACACCTTCGGTGCGATGGCCCGCGTCCGGCACTCGCTTGCGATCGCGATCCACGAGTGGTTCGACCAAAACGGCTACGCCTGGATCCACACCCCGATCATCACCGCGTCCGATGCCGAGGGTGCGGGCGAGCTCTTCCGCGTCTCCACGCTGGACCTCGCGAACCTGCCCCGCACCCCCGAGGGCGCCATCGACTACGGCGCCGACTTCTTCGGCAAGCCCGCCTTCCTCACGGTGTCGGGCCAGCTCAACGTGGAGGCGTACGCCCTCGCGCTGAGCCGCGTCTACACCTTCGGGCCCACGTTCCGGGCGGAGAACTCCAACACGAGCCGCCACCTCGCCGAGTTCTGGATGGTCGAGCCCGAGATCGCCTTCGCCGACGTCCACGACAACGCCGACGTGGCCGAAGCCCTGCTCAAGCACGCCTTCCGCGGCATCCTCGACCGCCGGCCGGACGACATGGCCTTCTTCGCGGAGCGGATCGACAAGGACGCGATCACCCGCCTCGAGGGGCTCGTGAACAGCGAGTTCGTGCGGATGGAGTACACGGAGGCGATCGCCGTCCTCGAGCGGGCGAAGAAGACCTGGGAGTTCCCGATCCACTGGGGCGTCGCCCTCCAGGCCGAGCACGAGCGCTACCTGTGCGAGGAGTACGCGAAGCGCCCGGTCGTCGTCATCAACTACCCCAAGGAGATCAAGGCGTTCTACATGCGCCTCAACGACGACGGGCGGACGGTGGCGGCGATGGACGTGCTGGCCCCCGGCATCGGCGAGATCATCGGCGGGTCGCAGCGCGAGGAACGCCTCGACGTGCTCGACGCACGGATCCGCGAGACCGGCCTCGATCCGCAGGTCTACTGGTGGTACCGCGACTTCCGCCGCTACGGCACCGTGCCGCACGCGGGCTTCGGCCTGGGGTTCGACCGGGCGCTGGTCTACGCGACCGGGATGGCGAACATCCGCGACGTGATCCCCTTCCCGCGGACCCCGCGCGGGGCCGACTTCTAGGGGGTTCGGTTCCGCGGGTTTCGCCGTCGTCGGCGACCTACGGTGTCGGCGGTCGAGTTTCCGGGTCAGGCTCGCGCGCGGGCGCAGCCGACGTCCGCGAACCGGACTCTGCGTCAGGATTCCGGGGCCGACGACGGGGCCGACGACGCGGCCGACGACGCGGCCGACGACGCGGCCGACGCGGTCCTGGGGTGGTCCGGGGGCGGCCCGGGGGCGGCCCGGGCGGCCCTAGTCCGCGAGGTGGACTCTGCGTCAGGGTTTCAGGGTTGTCCCGTATTCGACGCGGTCCCGGGGGCGGCCAAGGCCCGGGAACTGGACTCTCAGTCCAGATTTCGGCATCGGATCCGCGGCAGACGGGTCCCAGGGCTGCCAACGACCTCAGAACCGGACTCTCCGTCGGGTTCAGGTCGTGAGGTGGCGCGGGCGCAGGCGCGCCGGCACCCGCTGACCCCGATTGCGGCTACCAGCCGGCGGCGAACTGCTCCACGCACGCGTGCGCCGCGAGGTAGTCCGCGCCCGTCAGCACATCGAGCTGCGCATCGGAGATGAGGCCTGCAGCGTGGGCGCACTCGGCCCACGCGGCCATCGCATTGGCGGCATCGGCATCGAGCCCGCTCGACGCGCGCACGCGATCCGCCGTCCCAAGCAGGTTTCGGGCAAGGTCGGTGGCCATCGAGCGCATCGCCACGTCGGGGCCCATGCGGTCGGTGAGGTCACGCTGGGTCGCCTCCGCCCAGGCAAGGGGCAGGAGCAGGGCCTGCGCCTCGGCGCCCGTCCGGGCTCCGGCCAGGCGCTGCGCGGTGCGGGGTCGCAGGGCGCCGGTCCGGACGGCCGCCTCGGCGGTCCGCCGCAGCGCATCGCGGGCGTGCGCGATCTCCACCCAGTCGATGTCCGCGTACGGGGACGCCGGATCCTCCTCGAGGATCGCCTCGAACCCCGCCCATCCAGTGGCGCAGCCCACCAGGCCGTCCACCGCGTACCCCGTCTTGTCCAACTGAAGCACGATAGGGTTCCTCCTCGCGGTTGCCCCGATGCGGACAGCAGACCAAAGCGCGCGGCAACGCGGAATCCCCCGATCGGGGGTTGCCGTCGAGGGGTGCCCGGTAGCGCATCGGACGCATGCGATGGGGCGCCGCGGCCCACTTGACGCCGGGGGTCCACAATGGCGCCACGGCACCGCGTCTGGGGAGGCACGGGCCTGCGTCCCATGGAGAGCCCCCGCCGTGTCCCCGGCACCCCCCGTGCAGGCAGTCGTTGCCGCGCGCGAGCGGCCCGACGCCTACATCTCGCGCGACCGCCGCTGGGCGCTGCACGCCGGGCGCAACCTGCCCGACCGGGTCACGGGGTCCGCGATCTTCGCCGACATCAGCGGCTTCACCCCGCTCACCGAGGCGCTCGCCCGGGAGCTCGGCCCGCAGCGTGGTGCCGAGGAGCTGACCGCCAGCATCGGCCGGGTCTTCCACGCCGTGATCGGCGAGCTGGACCGCTTCGACGGCAACGTCATCTTCTTCGCGGGCGATGCCATCACCTGCTGGATCGACGGCGACGACGGCAGCCGGGCCTGCGCCGCCGCCCTGGGCATGCAGGAGGCCATCGAGCGGACCGGCACGATCACGACCCCGGCCGGAACCACGATCCGGCTCGAGATGAAGGTCGCGGTCGCCGTGGGCGAGGCCCGCCGCTTCGTCGTGGGCGACCCCGACATCCAGCTGATCGACGTGCTCGCCGGCCGGCTGATGGACCACCTCGCGGGCGCCGAGCACCACGCGGCGAAGGGCGAGGTCGTGCTGGACCAGTCGGCGATGGAGTCGCTGGCCGGCCGGGTCCGGGTCGGGGACGTGCGGGTGGACGAGGAGGCGGACCGGATCTGCTCGCCGCTGCTGGCGCTCCTCATCGACGTCGAGCCGGAGCCCGGCCACCAGCCGCCGCCGCTCCCCGAGGACCTGGTCCGTCCGTGGCTGCTGCCCGCCGTCTACGAGCGCCTGCGCACGGGCCGCGGCGAGTTCCTGGCCGAGCTGCGCCCGGCCATCCCGGTCTTCCTCCGCTTCGGCGGCATCGACTTCGACAACGATGCCGACGCGGACGAGAAGCTGGACACGTTCGTCTGCGCGGCCCAGCGGGTGATGGACGGCTACGGCGGCAACGTCCTGCAGCTCACGCTGGGCGACAAGGGCGCCTACCTGTACGGCGTCTTCGGCTCGCCGCTGGCCCACGAGGACGACGCCGCCCGGGCGGCGGCCGCGGCCCTCGACCTGCGGGACCTCGACCGGACAACGGCGGCTCGCGACATCTCCATCGGCCTCACCCACGGCCGCCTGCGCAGCGGCACCTACGGCCACGACATGCGGCGCACGTTCGTCTGCCTCGGCGACGCAGTGAACCTCTCCGCGCGCCTGATGGGCAAGGCGCCGGCAGGCTCGATCTACGCGGCCGCACCGGTCCGCGAGGCGGCCGGGGACGCGTTCATCTGGGAGCAGCTGCCCGACCTGACCGTCAAGGGCAAGTCGGAGCCGGTCCCCGCCTTCCGTCTCACCGGCTCGCTGGAGCGGTCCTCGCGCCGCAAGACCCGGTTCGAGCTGGAGCTGGTCGGGCGGCGCGAGGAGCTCGCCGTGCTCGATGCCGGCCACGAGGCGGCCCTGGGCGGACATGCCCGCGTCGTGGGCATCGCCGCCGAGGCGGGCATGGGCAAGTCCCGACTCGTGGCGGAGTTCGTGCGCTCCGTCCGGCGGGCCGGCCACACCGTCGCCTTCGGCGAGTGCCAGGCGTATGGGACACGGACCCCCTACTTCGTCTGGCGCGAGATCTGGCGCGTCCTCCTGGGCCTGCACGACGACGAACCGCACGCGACGCAGATCGCGGCCATCGAGGCCCGCCTGGCCGCCATCGATCCAGCGCTGGTTGCGCGCCTGCCGCTGCTGGCCGACGTGGTCGGCATCTCCATCGCGGACTCCGGCCTCACCGGAAGCTTCGACGCCAAGCTGCGCAAGGCGTCCCTCGAGGACCTGCTGGCCGACCTCCTGCGCACCCGGGCCGCGGAGGCGCCGTTCGTCGTGATCCTCGAGGACTGCCACTGGATCGACGAGCTCTCGCGGGACCTGCTCCGGGTCCTGCTGCGGACGGCCGCCTCGCTGCCGGTCCTGTTCGTCCTGGCCTACCGGCCGGCAGCCGAGCCGGGTGGCGACCTCGGGATCGCGGCCGAGCCGGGTTTCGCGGAGCTGGCACTCGACCGGATGAGCACCGGCGAGATCGCCGTGCTCGCCCGGGCCAAGGCCGAGCAGCTCGCCGGCGCCGAGGTCGTCGTGAGCGACGACCTGGTGTCCCTGGTCGCCGACCGCGCCGAGGGCAACCCGTTCTACGCCGAGGAGCTCCTCTCCTACCTGGTCGCCGGCGGCGTGGATCTGGGCGATCCCGCGGCGGCGGCCACGATCCGACTCCCGGAGAGCCTCCAGTCCCTGATTCTGTCCCGCATCGACGCCGCCGCAGAAGGCCCCCGGCGCACGGTGAAGGTGGCCAGCGTCGTGGGCCGGGTCTTCGAGGCACCCACGCTGCCGGGCGCCTATGCGGAGCTGGGCTCCCTCGACGACGTGCTGCGCGATCTCGACGCCCTGCGGACGCTGGACCTCGTCAGCCTCGACCGCGCCGCTGACATGGCCTGGATGTTCAAGCACGTCGTCACCACGGAGGTCGCCTACGAGAGCCTCCCGTACGCGATGCGGGCTGACCTCCACGGCCGGGTAGGCGAGTACCTCGAGCTGCGCGAGGCCGGCGATCTCGCGCGCTGGGTGCCGATCCTCGAGCATCACTACTGGCGCAGCAACCGGGAGGCCAAGAAGCTCGAGTACCTGCGCCTGGCCGCAACCGCTGCCCAGGCCGCCTACGCCAACAACGCGGCCATCGCCTACCACGAGCGCCTGCTGACGCTCGTCTCGGGGGGCGAGCGCGTGGAGGCGCTGCTGGCGTTGGGCAGGGTGCTGGACCTCGTGGGCGCCTGGGCCCGGGCGATCGACGTCAACGAGGAGGCCCTCGC
>JBAXFC010000292.1:0-5247 GCA_037140135.1 Chloroflexota bacterium | reverse complement strand
CCGGCGACCGACGGGCCGGCAGCCATGGGCGCCGGCGGCGGGCTGCTGGTCAACGTGTCGCGGGGCATCGCGCAGGCCGCCATCGGGACTGCCGATGGGACCGGTCCCAAGGACCCCGCCGAACGGCTCGCAGCCGCCGCCCGGGAGTGGGCCGCCCGACTCGTTGTGCTACCCTGACCCCCTTCGACGGGCCGCCGGTGGTCCGCTGACGCCACGAGGGCCACACTCGATATGCCGTTCAACATCGGACCCGGTGAGCTGATCATCGTCCTGATCATCGCGCTGATCGTCGTCGGCCCGGGCAAGCTCCCGGATGTCGGCTCCGCGCTCGGGAAGAGCATCAAGGAGTTCCGCAAGGCCGCGACCGACGTGAAGGAGACCACCAGCCTGGATCCGACGCCGGCCCCCGCTGCTGCTCCTGCGCCTGCAGCCGCTCCGGTCGCCGCCGCGCCGGTTGCGCCCGCACCTGCGCCGGTTGCCGAGGCGCCCGCTGCTGTCGTCGAGGCAGCGCCGGCTGAGGAAGCCGCCGAGTTCATCGCGAACTCGTAGCCTCCCTTCGGCACCGCGGACCAGAGCACCATGGCCGACGCTGACGCCGTCCAGGACGGCGAGGTCATCACTCCCGGCACGTCCACGCCGGGCGAGATGTCGCTGGTCGGCCACCTCACCGAGCTGCGCAATCGCATCGTCAAGTCGATCGTCGCGGTCGCGGTGGGCTCGGTCCTCGGCGCCATCTTCTGGAAGGACATCCGCAACGTCCTGATCGCTCCGCTGCCCACGGGCACGGTCCAGGTCCTGGGCCCGGGCGATGCCTTCGTCATCTTCCTGCGCATCTCGATCATCGCCGGGGTGATCCTGGCGATGCCTGTGATCCTCTGGCAGCTCTGGAAGTTCATCGCGCCGGGCCTGACCGAGTCCGAGCAGCGGGTCGTCCGCCCGTGGATCCCGCTGGCGCTGGTCTTCTTCGTGATCGGCGTCACGATCGCCTACATCATCCTGCCCTTCGCCACCGGCTTCCTGCTCGGCTTCACCGACGACGTCCTCGTCGGCAACCTCGCGGCCGGCCCGTACTTCGACTTCGTGACCACCATGTTCCTGGCCTTCGGCCTGATCATGGAGTTCCCGATCATCCTGTTCGGCCTGTCGCGCGTGGGCATCGTCACGTCGCAGCGCCTGTCGAGCTCGCGGCGCGTGATCATCCTCGGCATCGCCATCTTCGCGACCGCCATCACGCCCGGCGGCGACATCGTGAGCCCGATCGCCCTGGGTGGCACGATGTACATCCTGTTCGAGGGAACCGTCCTGTTCATCCGCCGCAGCGGCAAGTGACGCCCGGCGAGGAGGCGGCATGACCGACGACGCCCGACCCGCCGACGCCACCATCGAGCCTGACGGGCCCGGCGTCCCGATGGATCCCGACCAGCAGGTCGTCGTGCTCACCGGCATGTCCGGCGGCGGCAAGACCGCGGCGGCCAAGCTGTTCGAGGACCTCGGCTACATCGTCGTGGACAACCTGCCCGGGGAGCTGCTGCGCGACCTCGCGGACCTCATCGCCACCGATCCCGTCCGGTACGCGCGCACCGCGATCGTGCTCGACGTCCGCTCGGGCGATGTGCCGCTGGCCTTCGGGGCGATGCGCGGCGCGCTCGAGGGCCGGGGCATCCGGCCCGTCATCATCTTCCTCGAGGCGCGCGAGGACGTCCTGATCCGGCGCTTCTCCGAGACGCGACACCGGCACCCGCTCGCCGATGACCGCGGCATCGCCGCGAGCATTTCGCTGGAGCGCGCGATGATCGAATCCGTCCGTGCCCAGGCCGATGTCGTGGTCGATACCAGCGATCTCTCGCTGCGCGAGCTGCGCGAGCGGCTCTTCGCGCGCCTCGGCGACGTCCAGGGGTCGGATCGCCTCGCGATCCAGGTCATCAGCTTCGGCTTCAAGTACGGGGTGCCGCTCGAGGCGGACCTTGTCCTGGACGTCAGGTTCATGAAGAATCCCCACTACATCGAGGCGCTGCGGCCCACCTCGGGACTGACCCCGGCCGTCCGCGACTACGTGATGTCCCAGCCCATCGCAGCCGAGTTCCTCGAGCGGCTCGAAGGGCTGCTTGGCCTGCTCGTTCCCGCCTACGTGGACGAGGGCAAGACGCGCCTGACGATCGCCATCGGCTGCACGGGCGGGTTCCACCGCTCCGTGGTCATGGGCGAGGAGCTGGCGGCGTGGATGCACGAGCGGGACCTCGGCACGGTCGCCGTCTTCCACCGTGAGCTCGAACGGTGAACCTGCGCCGCTGGCTGACCGTCGGCATCGGCGTCAAGCGGTGGCTCATCGTCGCGTTCCTCGGGCTGCTCGTGCTCGCGCTCGGGGTGGCCCATCTCATCCGCCAGGCCATGGCAACCGCGCAGCCCGACGGGATCGCGGGTGCCCTCATCGGCGCCCTGACGCTCCAGTTCCTGCCGTACCAGCTGCGCGGCCTGATCGCCGGTGCCACCGGTCTCGGGCTCTTCCTCTACGGCGCCTACCGCCTGGTGCGCGCGCTGGTGGACCCGTTCGCCCTCTGGGACCGGGACCAGCCGATGGTGGAGGTCATCTACCAGAAGCGGTTCCTCGCCCGCGGGCCACGCGTCGTCGCGATCGGCGGCGGGACCGGTCTGTCCATGCTGCTCCGCGGCCTCAAGGAGCACACCTCCAACCTGACGGCCGTGGTCACGGTCGCGGACGACGGTGGCTCCTCGGGCGTGCTGCGATCCGAGTTGGGGATCCCGGCCGTCGGTGACATCCGCAACTGCATCGTCGCGCTCGCCGACGCCGAGCCGCTGATGGGGAGGCTGCTCCAGTACCGCTTCCCCGGCGTCGGGCCGGCCCCGCAGCCCGACCCCGCGCTGCCGCCGCTGCGCGATGCCGAGGCGCTCAGCGTGGGCCTCGGCGGGCACGCCCTGGGCAACCTCCTGCTGGCCGCGCTGGTGCAGATCGAGGACGGCGACTTCGAGGAGGGCGTCCGGGAGATGAACCGCGTCCTCGCCGTGCGCGGGCGCGTCGTGCCTGCGACCGGGACGGTGCTGACCCTGTGCGCCCGCCTGACCGACGGCACCGAGGTGGACGGCCAGAGCCGGATCGCCCGCAGCTCGGGCGTGGACAGGGTCTGGGTGGAGCCTGCCGACGTGCGTCCGACGGAGGACGCCCTGCGGGCCATCGAGGAGGCCGAGATCATCGTGCTCGGCCCGGGAAGCCTGTACACGAGCATCCTGCCCGCGCTGCTGGTACCCGGGATCCGCGAGGCGATCGCCGCCTCGGGTGCCCTCGTCGTCTTCGCCTGCAACGTGGCCACGCAGCCGGGCGAGACCGGCGGGTACGACCTCGCGGATCACGTGGAGGCCCTCGGCCGCCATGACTGCGCCCACCTGCCGGACGTCGTCCTTGCCAACAACCGGTTCGACGCGGCCCCGCCCGAGGGATGGCTGGGCGAGCCCGTCCGCCTCCGCTGGCCGCCGTCCACGCGGGCGCCTCGCGTCATGCTCGACGACCTCGTGGACCCGGTGAACGCCCACCACCACGACCCGGCCCGCCTTGCCACGGCCGTGATGGCCGCGTGGGAGCGGGAAGGCGGCCACAAGCGCCGGCCTCGTGACGTCCGTGACCCCCGCGCCCAGCGGGCGTCCTGAACAGGCCTGATGTCCGGCACCGACCGCGACCTGGTTGCTGCGCTTCGGGCGGAGCTTGCGGCCGTCGATCCGGCCCGTCCGTGCGACCGGCGGGCCGAGATCGCCGGCCTGGGCGCCCGCTTCCACGCCCGTGACACCGTCATCGCCCGGCTCGCCATCCGCCTGGGCGGCAAGGTGGAGGAGGGGAGCGCCGGGCGCCGCACGTTCCTCCTGCCGGACGCCGTCTTCGAGTGGCGGACGGCGCCGGACCACTGCCGCTGGGCATGGCTTCGCGGCCGCTTCCTCGCCCGCGGATCCCTGAGCCTCTCGTCCGGGCGCGCCCACCTCGAGTTCACCGTCCCCGCCGACGAGGCTCCAATCCTCGCCCTCCGGCTCGCGAACGTCGGCCTGCCGGCCTCGTGGCGCCTGCGCCGGGGCCTGGGCGTGGTGACCTGGAAGAGCTCGGAGTCGATCACCGCCTTCCTCGGCCGCATCGGGGCCAGCGTCTCGCTCCTGGAGCTCGAGTCGCGCAGCGTTGCCCGCACGTTGCGCGGCGAGCTCAACCGCGTGCTCAACGCCGAGTCGGCCAACCTGCAGCGCTCCGTGGAGGCGGCGGGGCGCCAGCTTGCCGCCATCGACGCCCTCGAGGCGGACGGGCGCCTGGCAGAGCAGCCGCGCACGGTCCGGGCGGTTGCAGAGGCACGGCGCGAGACCCCGGAGGCGTCGCTCTCGGACATCGCGGTCCGCCTCGATCTGCACCGCTCCGCCGTCCAGCGGGCGCTCGACCGCGTGGAGCGGCTCTCCCTCCACGACGACGCCGGGATCGGGCGCCGGTTCCGCACCCGGCCATCCGGCGCCCGATAGGGGAGTCCACCGGCCGACTTCGGCATGCCGCGCGGCGCCTGGGGCCGGGCCGGTCGGCCGGGGGGCCCGCGCGGACGGTCTGGCATCATTCGGGCCATGACTCGCCCGATCGTGATTGCTGCCAACTGGAAGATGAACACCACCCCGGCTGATGCCGGCGAGCTTGCGAGGACCATTGCGTCCCGCACGCGTGAGCCGGGCATCACCCGGGTGATCTGCCCGCCCTACGTGTGCCTCGCGGCCGTCCGCGACGCGCTCGTCGGCGAGGACGTGGGCGTGGGTGCCCAGAATGTCTCCCAGGAGCTCGCCGGCGCCTACACCGGTGAGATCTCCGTCCCCATGCTCGCGGGCCTCGCCACGTGGGTGATCCTCGGCCACTCGGAGCGCCGCGCCTACTTCGCCGAGACCGACGCCCTCATCGGCAAGAAGCTCGACCGCGCCATCGCCGGCGGACTCCGCCCGATCCTGTGCGTGGGCGAGGTTCTCGCCGACCGTGAGGCCGGCCGCCAGGAGCAGGTCGTGGACGGCCAGCTCAAGGGTGCCCTCGAGCGCCGTGACCCGGCCACCCTGGTCGCTGCCGGCATCGTCATCGCCTATGAGCCCGTGTGGGCCATCGGCACCGGCAAGAACGCCTTCGGGGCGGACGCTGCCGCGATGGCGGACGCGATCCGCAGCAGCCTGCGCAGCCTCGGCTGGGGCGACGGCGCGGATGCCACTCCGGTCCTCTACGGCGGCTCGGTGACC
>JBAXFC010000291.1:0-5263 GCA_037140135.1 Chloroflexota bacterium | reverse complement strand
TGAGGCCGTTCACGACGAAGGTGACCTTCTCGGTCTCGGTCGTGGGCTCGGGGATGACCGGCACCTTCTGGAGGTAGTCCACGATCACCACCAGACGGCGATCGCCGGAGAGCACCCGGTGCTGCTTGATCAGGTCCCGCATCCCCTCCACGGTGCTCGCCGTGTGGCTGCCCCGGAGCAGGAACAGGTTCTGGCCGTACCGGGCGATCCGGTCCAGGGACGGCCGAAGGCGCGGGTTGGCGGCCAGCGCGGCGGCCCCGCCACCCTCCGACATCCACGTGCCCAGGATCTCCTTGCGGACGTCCTGGATCTTGATGGCGCCGGTCTTGTGGGGCAGGTGCGCGAGCGCGGATTCGGCTGCGATCAGCCGGTTCAGCAGGTAGAGCTCGTCGTGCTCGAAGCAGATGTAGAGGACGTTGGCCTGACCGCCGGAGGCGACGTTGCGCGCCATCTGGAGCGCCATCGTGGTCTTGCCGGTGCCCTGCGCACCGCCGATCAGCAGCAGCTCGCCGGCGCGCAAGCCGTTGCCGATGGTCTTGTCGAGGGGGGTGAACCCGAGCGGCACCGGCTGGTACTCACCGACACGGCCGCTCGTGACCTTGTCGTTGAGGTCCACCAGCACCTCGATCGCGGATCGGGGCGCCATGCTTCCGTTCGGGCCGTCGTGGCGCCATGCCGCCCTCGGCGCGCTCACACGCTCGTCCGTCACGCGGTCTCGTCCTCCACCCAGCGATTCCAGTCCCGGCATCCTAGCACCGGGCCACTTGGAGGTCCCCAGCACCTTCCGCCCGATCGCGGGGCCCCAAGGTCAGGGGTCCCCTACCCCCGGCGAAGTTGGCCCAGCTCGTCCCAGAGGCGGACGATGACCCGTGTCCCGCGCTCGAAGTTGTCCTGGTCCAGCCACTCGTTGGGTGCATGCGCATTGCACGTGGGCTGGGTGAAGCCGAGCAGCACGACCGGCAGGCCAAGGGCGTGGTCGAAGGCGGCGGTCACCGGGATGGAGCCGCCCTCCCGGATGAAGAACGGCTTGACGCCGTAGACCGCCTCGATCGCCCGGGCCGCAGCCTGGGTCGCCGGATGGTCGGTGGGTGTCAGGCTCGGCTCGCCGCCATGGATGTAGGTCGTGGTGACGGTGACACCGGGAGGTGCGACCTGGGCCACGAACGCTGCAAGCGCCTCGCCGACCTTCGCCGGCTGCTGGTTCGCGACCAGCCGCGTGGAGACCTTGGCGTGCGCGTGAGCCGGGATGATCGTCTTGGCGCCCTCGCCGGTGAACCCGCTCCACATGCCGTTGACATCCAGCGTGGGGCGCGCGGTCTTGCGCTCCAGCGTCGTCCAGCCCGCCTCGCCGACGAGCTCGGTCACCGGGATCTCCGCGCGGTACGCCTCGTCGTCGAAGGGCAGGGCCGCCATGGCAGCACGGTCCTCACCGGAGAGCGCCACCACATCGTCGTAGAAGCCTGGAATCCGCACCCGGCCGTCGGGGCCCTTGAGGGCACTGATGATCGACGCGAGGGCGTTGGCCGGGTTGGCGACGGTGCCGCCGTACATCCCCGAGTGGAGGTCCACCGGCGAGAGCACCACGTCGATCTGGGCGTACATGATCCCGCGCAGCCCGACCGTGATCGCCGGGATGTTGCCCTCGAAGAAGCCCGTGTCACTGATGATCGCCGCGTCGGCGGCGAGGCGGTCCCGGTTGGCATCGATCCAGGCGTACAGGCTGTCCGAGCCGTACTCCTCCTCGCCCTCGAAGACGAAGGTGAGGTTCGTGGCAGGCGCCTTCCCGGCGGCCCGCAACGCCTCGAGGGCCGAGAGGTGCATCACCAGCTGGCCCTTGTCGTCGGCCACGCCGCGGCCCACGAAACGGCCGTCCCGCAGGAACGGCTCGAACGGTGCCGTCTCCCAGAGCTCGATCGGATCGACGGGCTGGACGTCGTAGTGGCAGTAGACCAGCACGGTGGGGGCGTCCGGCGCCTCGTGGATCCGCCCGTACACGATCGGGTGCAGGGCGGTCGGCTCGACGCTCACGTCGGTGGCACCCACGCGACGGAGTCGTTCGGCGACCCACTCGGCCGCGACCACCATGTCGGGTGCGTGCTCCGGCAGGGCGGAGATGCTGGGGATCCGGGCGAACTCCAGGAGCGCGTCCGCCCGGGCGCCGGCAGAGGCGGCCAGCGCGGCCTCGACGGCCGGGTCGATCGGGCCTGCCCCTACGGCGGGGTCGATCTGGCGAGGCTCTGCCTCCGGGTCCGACACGGGCTCTCCTGGCTCAACGGGGGGCAGGGGCAGGGCGGCGCGCCGATACGGGAGCACTCCGCGGACAGCGCGAAGGGCGGACCGGATGGTCCGCCCTTCATCGGGTGTCATGCGTCTCGGCCCTGCTCAGGCCGGCTGCGGTGCCGGGTTGGTCGCCGGGGCGCCCGGGCCGACCTCGGACTCATCGTCCACGGGCGGCACGACGATCCGCGGGATCCCCGCGTAGCGCTCCGGCTTGGCCGGCAGGTCAACGAACAGCTTCTCGAACTCCGGGGCGTCCACGGTCTCCTCGGCGATCAGCTTCGCAGCCAGACCTTCGAGGCGGTCGCGGTGCGTGGTCAGGACCTCGGTCGCGCGGTCGTAGGCCTTGTCGATGATCGCGCGGACCTCCTCGTCGATCATCTTCGCGACGTCGTCCGAGTAGTCTCGCGACTCGCCCATGCTCCGTCCGAGGAAGACCATCTCGTCCCGCTTGCCGAAGGAGAGCGGGCCCATGCGGTCGCTCATGCCGAACTCGGTCACCATGCGGCGCGCGAGATCGGTCGCCTTCTCGATGTCGTTGCTGGCGCCGGTGGTCGTGTCGCCGAACACCAGGCGCTCGGCGACGGTGCCACCGAGCAGGCCCGCGATCTTGTCCTCGAACTCGCTCTTGGACTGCAGGTAGCGGTCCTCCGTCGGCAGGGCCATCGTGTAGCCCAAGGCCATGCCGCGGCTGATGATCGTGACCTTGGCGACCGGATCGCACTTGGGCAGGATCCGCTGCACGACGGCGTGGCCGCCCTCGTGGTAGGCGATGATCTGCTTCTCGTCGTCGCTGATGATGCGGCTCTTGCGCTCGGGGCCGGCGACGATCCGCTCGAGGGCCTCTGAGAACTCGTTCTGGCCCACGACCTTCTTGTTGCGCCGGGCCGCGAGGATCGCTGCCTCGTTCACGAGGTTGGCGAGGTCCGCGCCGGAGAAGCCGGGCGACTGGCGCGCCACCTCCTCCACCGAGACGGTCTTGTCGAGGGGCTTGCCCTTGGTATGGACCTTGAGGATCGCCGTGCGGCCCTTCATGTCCGGCCGGTCCAGGATGACCTGACGGTCGAAACGGCCGGGACGCAGGAGCGCCGGGTCAAGCACGTCGGGCCGGTTGGTGGCGGCGACCACGATCACGTTGGTGTTCGTGTCGAAGCCGTCCATCTCCACGAGGATCTGGTTGAGGGTCTGCTCGCGCTCGTCATGCGAACCGCCGAGACCGGCGCCACGCTGGCGCCCGACCGCGTCGATCTCGTCCACGAAGACGATGCACGGGCTGTTGCGCTTGGCCTGGTCGAACAGATCGCGCACGCGGCTGGCGCCGACGCCCACGAACATCTCGACGAACTCCGAGCCCGAGATGCTGAAGAACGGCACGCCTGCCTCGCCGGCGACGGCGCGGGCCATGAGCGTCTTGCCGGTTCCGGGAGGGCCCACGAGCAGCACGCCGCGCGGAATGCGCGCACCGAGCGAGTTGAACTTCTCGGGATACTTGAGGAACTCCACGACCTCCTGGAGCTCCGTCTTGGCCTCATCCACGCCCGCGACGTCCGCGAAGGTGACCACGGTCTTGTTGCCCAGGAACATTCGGGCGCGGCTCTTGCCGAAGGACATCGCCTGGTTGTTGGTGCCCTGGGCCTGGCGCATCATGAAGAAGATGAAGCCGCCGATCACGAGCAGCGGCAGCAGCCCTGTCAGCAGCAGGCCGATCCAGGACGTGTCGGCGGTGGGCTTCTTGGTGTAGGCCGGCTGCGTGGCCGCGCCACCCTCGGCCGAAGCCTTCAGGATGTCGTCCCAGACGTTGCCGATGACGTTGTTGGGCACGACGACGGTGTATGTCTCACCACCCGTCGTGGTGACGTCAAGCGTCTCGCCGTCCTGGACAACCTTCGTCACGTGGCCCGCCTTGACGTCGCCAAAGAACTCCGAGTAGCCCTTTGGGGTCTGCGGAGAGGACGTCTGCAGCCAGGTGAACAGCAGCGCGACCGTGCCCGCCACGAGGACGAGCATCACGATCCCGTTGCGCAGGAACTTTGCGTTCAAACGGAGCGCCTCCGAGTGGGACAAGCCGGCGGGTACGCCGGTGCTTGGCGAGTATAGCGTCGGGGGGTTGTGCAGCCTTCAGGCCGCGTCCGAGACGACGCTATCAGGAGTACGCACGACGCTTGTGCGCGGATGGGGGCATCGCGGTTGCGTCGAGGTTCAGAAATCGCAGCCGAAGGACATGAAGCGGCCCCGGCGTGGGGGTAGGTCGCCGGGGCCGGGGTGCATCCTGCGGGATGAAGGGATGAAGGGATGATCGCAGGGGACGGGGCAGGATGCGGGTCGCCTCCCCGGCCAGGATCGCGCAGGTCCGCACCGGGGCTCGATCTGCATACTGGGCGGCCGTGGTGACCGGCGTGTGACGAAGGCCCCGGGCGACGTGACATCCGTGTGACTTCCCGTGGAGTCGGGTTCATTCTCCACGGGCACCCGGAACGCACAAGACCCCCGGGGCGAGGCCTCGGGGGTCAGGCGTGATGAGCGAGTTGGTAGCAGGGGCTGGATTCGAACCAGCGACCTAGCGATTATGAGCCGCTTGCTCTGCCACTGAGCTACCCTGCCACGGCGCTGCGGATTGTAAAGCAGATTCGGCCATCGGTGAGGCGCCACGCGCCTCACCTCCCCGAGGCCCGCGGGGCACGCCGGCCATCGACGCGGAGGCCCGCACGGGCCAGAATGGGCAGGCCACGATCGCATGCCATGGGGAGACTTCGATGAACAGCGACGCACCGGGTCCGCAGGGGGGCTCCACCGGGGAATGGCCCGCCGAGCTCGTCCCGCCCGAGCCGCCCGCCGCTCCGCCTCCTGCCGCAGAGCCGGCTGCCCCTGCCGCACCGCCCCCTGCCGCAGAGGCCGCTCCCGCGGCGCCGGCCCCCGTGTGGGGCGCGGCCGCTCCGGGTCCGGCGCCCACATCCACCTGGGGTGGTCCTGCGGCAGCCCCCGCAAC
>JBAXFC010000290.1:0-5270 GCA_037140135.1 Chloroflexota bacterium | reverse complement strand
AGTTGCCGGGGAACACGAGGCTCAACGGCCCCTGCTTGCCGGGCTCGGGCCAGCGCTCGGTGACCATCTTCTGCTGGGTGAAGAAGCGGACGCCGTCCTCACCGCGCATCGCCAGGTCGCCCATCGCGGACTCCTTGGCGCCGGAGAAGCTCATGAAGCCCGCGGGCACCGGGATCGGCACGTTCACGCCGATCATCGGAACCTCGACCTCCTGCTTGAAGCGCCGGGCCGCGCCACCGTCGGTCGTGAACACCGCGGTGCCGTTGGCGTACTTGTGGTCGTTGATGAGCTTGAGGCCCTCATCGAAGGTGTCGGCGTACGTGATGCCGAAGACCGGGCCGAAGATCTCCTCCTGGTAGATCTTCATCTCCGGGGTGACGTGATCGAACAGCGTCACACCCAGGAAGAAGCCGTCCGGGTTCGGGGACTCGAACGTGCGGCCGTCCACGAGGAGCTCGGCGCCCTCGGCCTCACCGATCTCGATCCACTTGATGACCGAGGCGCGGTGATCTGCAGAGTAGATCGGGCCCATGTCCACGCCCGCGTCCATGCCGTTGCCGATCTTGAGCTTGGCGAGCCGGTCGAGGATCTTGGGCTTGAGGCGGTCCGCCGTGTCGCCGACCGCGACCATCAGGGTCTGGGCCATGCAGCGCTCGCCGGCGGAGCCGAAGCCCGCAGCGACCGCCGCGTCGGCGACCAGGTCCATGTCCGCATCCGGCAGGACGAGCATGGCGTTCTTGGCGGAGGTGTAGGACCCGACGCGCTTGCCGCGCTTGGTGCCTTCCTCGTAGACGTACCGGCCGACGGCGGTGGAGCCGACGAACTGGATCGCCCGGATGCCCTTGTGCTCGACGATCGCCTTGACAGCCTCGCGGCCGCCGTAGACGACGTTGAGGGTTCCGGCAGGGCCGCCGGCCTCGGTCCACAGCTCGGCCTGGAGCTGCGTGGCGCCCGGGGTGTGGGAGGACGGCTTGAACACGACCGTGTTCCCGCAGGCCAGCGCGATCGGGTAGATCCACGCCGGGACCATGACCGGGAAGTTGAACGGCGTGATCGCCGCGACCACGCCCAGCGGCTGGCGCAGGGTGAACGTGTCCACCTTGGTGGAGACGTTCGGGGTCATCATGCCCGAGAGGTGGACGGGCAGGCCGCACGCGAAGTCGATCGTCTCGATGCCGCGGAGGACCTCGGCCAGGGCATCCGGAAACGTCTTGCCGTGGTCGCGGGTGATGAGGCGCGCCAGGTTCTCACGGTTGTCGAACATGAGCTGGCGGAAGTTGAAGAAGATGTTGCTGCGCGCGATGAGCGGCATGTCGCGCCAGGCCGGGAAGGCGGCGGCAGCCGCGGCAACGGCCTGGTCCACCTCGGCCACGCCCCCGCGGGGCACGCGGGCGAAGATCTGGCCGGTCGCCGGGTTGTAGATCGGGCCGGTCTGCTCGAGTGCAACCTCCACGGACACGCCGTTGATGTAGTGGCTGAGGATCGGCAGGGCCGCCGCCTCGCTGGGGGTCTCGATCGCCATGAGTTTGGGTGCTCCTCCTGTGGCCGCCTTGGTGGGCCCGTCGTTGCCCTAATGGTGTCCTAGTTGGTCAAGCCTTGAGGTCCGGGTTCGGCATCATGATGTCGCGGACCACGGCCTGGAGGTCGTGGTACGACAGCACGAACCCGCGCAGCGTTCGTACGGTTGCACCGTAGCCCGCGAACTCGTCGATCGCGAGGCCGTCCGGCTCGTAGGCGCGCACGAAATCCGGGATCCGGGTTGCGAGGTCGTCGATCAGGTGCTGGTCCACCGGCACGTCCATCCGCGGCTGGGGGTCGATGCCGGAGCCGTTGAACCGGACCTGCCACGCGTACGGCATCGTCAGCACCACGTCGCCGCCGACGAGCTCGGTCCAGTGGAGACGATGGCGATAGGCCGCGGCAAGAAGCCGGGTGCGGTAGCCGCGCTCCTGGAAGATCCCGTAGGCGCGCTTGAAGGCCGCAACGCCGGCCCAGTTGGCGGCATCGGGATCGAGCGCGATGTTGTCCTTCTCCACCAGGACCTTCATCCAGTCGTCGAGCCGGCCGACCATCAGCGAGCAGACGGGGCTGAACTTGCTGGTGTCGATGCCGGCGGCCTCGGCGCGCCTGAGGCCACGCTCGATCGCCTCGGCCGCCTGGATGCACTGGGCAACCGTGAACACCACCGTCACGTTGGCGTTGACGCCTCGCGCGGTGGCATCCTCGGCGGCCTGGAGGCCGGCCGCGGTGCACGGGAACTTGACCTGGATGTTCGGGGCCAGGGTGTCGAAGTGGACCGCCTGGTCAGCCATCTGGACGGGGTCGCGGTAGTTGGCCGGGTTGGTCTGGAGCGAGAGGCGGCCCTTCCGGCCGTCGTGCGCGTCGAAGACCGGCTGCAGGATCGACGCGCCGCGGACCCCCATCTCCTCGATCAGGGCCCAGGTCAGCTCCACCTCGGACCAGGTGGGGTTGTCCGTGAACATCTGCCGGACGCGCGGCGTCCAGTGGTCCTTCTCCTTCTTCATCACCTCGGTGACGATGACGGGATTGGACGTGGCACCGGTGCCGCCACGCTCAACCGCGTAGGCCAGCTCCGAGACGGCGCAGGAGTCGTTCCAGAAGTCCGTGGGGGTCGCCTCGACCATCCGCGTCAGCGGGCTGTCAACGGTGGCGATCGAGGTGGTCATGTGGCCTCCGGGGGTCGGGTGTCGTTCAGGTAGCAGCAATAATCGATGATCGATGGATGTAGGGCAAGGGGCCGAATGGCCGGTTGCGCCGTCCCCTACTCCCCGGAACCGGCGGGCTCGGCGGAGAGGACTGGCGGGGTCCAGTTCATGAGCCAGGCGTGGTCGGGATCGAGCGTGAAGTACCAGGCACGGTTGGGGCCGGACATCACGTTGAGGTAGTAGGCGTCGTAGCCGGCCGGGGCGCCGAAGGGGTGGTATCCCGCCGGAACGACGACGACGTCACGGTCCATGACGGCCATCGACTGGTCCAGGGTCCGGTCCGGCGTGTAGACACGCTGGAACCCGAAGCCCTGCGGCCTGGCGAACCGGTAGAAGTAGAGCTCCTCGAGGCGCGCTTCGACCGGAGGGTTCTCCGTGTCGTGCTTGTGCGGCGGATAGGAGGACCAGTTTCCGCCCGGCGTGTACACCTCGAACGCGATCAGGCGCCCGGCCTCGGCGCCCGGCGGCAGGATGTGGTGGATGCGGCGCTCGGTGTTGCCCGAGCCGCGGGTCTCGACATGGACGTCCTCCGGCCGGATGAGGGCCGTGCGGCGGACGGGGCCGGCCGGCGCGGCACCGATGGCGACCAGCGCCCGGGTGGTGGCGGTGATCTCGACCGGGAGTCCAGGCTCGAGCAGGATCACCGGCGGCGGCGGACCGTCGAACACCGAGTCCCGGGAGCCGACGGTGCCGAAGTCGTTCTCCCCTGCCGTGACCGTTGCGTAGCCCTCGAGAACGAGGACGAGGCGCTCCTGGTCGTCGACGTCGCGGGTGACGATGTCGCCAGGTGCCAGCTCGTAGGCGTGGAAGGAAGTCCAATCCCAGCCCGCATCGGCTGGCGTGAAGCCCTGCACCTGGCCGTCAGGACCGGGTGCGGCCGCGCGGCGGAGGAGGTGCCGCGCGGCCGCCAGTCGGTCGGGAAGAGCGGTGGGATCCCCAGGCGTCGCGGGGGCGGTCATCGATGCAGTTCCTCCGCGTCATCCCGCCGGGGAGCCTGCATCGTCGCCGTTGACCGCGGCGCGCCGGGCTCCCGTTCCGGCAATCGATTACATGATGTATCTTGCCCGTCCGGGCGGGTCGCGTCAAGGGGTGGATCCGCGCGGTTGTGCGCGCGACCCGCGCGGTTGTGCGCGCGACCCGCGCGGTTGGGCGCGGGGGCCGGCGGTGATGCCGCCCCGACACCCGGACCGACCGCGGCCGCACACGGAACCGCCGGAGCCCGGTTGTTCCGGACCCCGGCGGGCGTGCCTCCCCCCTTGCCGCTTCCTGCACGATGTGCCGGACGAGGCGGCCGACGGCGGTCAGTCCTTGCGGGCCTTGCCGTCCTCGGTCCGCTGCCGGGCGAGCATGCTCGAGCGGAAGTGCCGCTCCTTGAGCTCGCGGGCGGGCATCGGGGCGGCGTACTGGACCGCCTCCTCGCCCAGCTCCCCCACCATCGCGTTGAGCATCACGTCCTCGCCTGCGAAGTTGCTGAGCTCGAGGCTCTGCCTGAACAGCACGTCCGACGCCTCCGCATACCGGCCCTCACGGTTCATCCGGACGGCCTGCTGCTTGGCGGACTCGGCGGTCATCCGGGCGACGAACCGGGTGACCTCCACGTCGCGCTCCTGGGCATCGTTGGCATCGTGGTCCGCGTACGCCCAGGCAACGGCGACCCGCTCCGGCACGCCCACGGCGGCGATGGCCCGGCCGAAGGCCCCGTCGCGGTCCGCGATCGACGCCACGGCCCCGATCTCCCGGCCGATCTCCCCGTAGTCGAAGGTGACCTTGAGGGCCAGCGAGATCCGCTGCCCGGAGACCATGTCGCCGAGCGAGATGCGGACCCGGGTGCCGGCGCGCTCGAGACGGAACGGGGAGAGGGTGTCCACCCGGGCCGACTCCGGCAGATCGAGCTCCACCACCACCTCGCGGGCCACGACCTCGAGCGTGTCCCCCACCTCGCTGGTGATGTGGTCGCGCATCTGGGCGACGTCGCCGATGAAGTAGAAGTGGCCGCCGCCGTTGTCGGCCATGGTCTGCAGGAGCGCCTCGTCGAAGTCGGAGCCAACCCCGAAGGTGCTGGTGCTGACGCCCCGACTGCGCAGCTCGAACGCCTGGCGGGCGAGCTCGTCGGGAGCGGTGATGCCGTTGTTGGCCAGGCCGTCGGTCAGCAGCAGGACCCGGTTCACGCCCTCCGACGCGAGGCCGGCCGCGACCTGCTCGCAGCCGGTGATCCAGCCGCCGTGGAGGTTGGTGTTGCCACGGGCCTCCACGTGGCGGAGCAGCTCGGCGGCCTGCAGCCGGGAGGCGATCGTCGCCGGCATGCCGGGAACGACGACGTCGATCCGGTTGTCGTACGTGACGACGGCGAACCGGTCGAGCGGATCGAGCCGGTGGACCGCCTCAAGAACCGCCTGCTTCGCCAGGCCGAGCTTGTTCTGGCCACCCATCGAACCCGAGCGGTCGAGCACGAACGCAAGGTTCACCGGCGGGCGCCGGCGGCTGGGATCGGGCTCGACGACGGGGGCGACGACGTCGATGAGCAGGTACCGCTCGCTGCGGGCG
>JBAXFC010000289.1:0-5278 GCA_037140135.1 Chloroflexota bacterium | reverse complement strand
GCCACGGTCCGGTTCACGACGCGCAGCATCTCCTCGGCGGGCGAGGGCGCGTGGGCGCGATTGCGGGCGGGGCCGTTCCCGTGCCCGCCGTGCTGGCGGCGGCGACTCATGTGCGGTGCCTCGTGACGCGACGACGGAGTTGGACTGGGTGCGGACGCGCCGCTAGGAGGCTGCCGGCGGCGCCGGCGGCGTGTCCGACCTGGCCGCCGACTCGCGGACGGCATTGCGGATCGCGGTGCGCTGCTTGTCGGTCGCTGCGTGCTCGCCCGCCGGCTTGCCCGACGCGGCGAACGGCTGCCCCGTCAGCTTCTCGGTGAGCAGCACCGACAGGAGCGCGGTGAGCGCGTTCCCGCCCGAGCCGTCTCCCGAGCCGTCGCCGCCGAGGGTCACCTGGGTCTGCGGCACGATCGGGATCTGGCCCTTCTCGATGGCCTGCGCGAGCTGCTTGGTGACCTCCTGCGCGAGTACGAAGGACGGGCCGCCGTAGGCCGCCACCTGCTCCTCGGTCGCGATGGCCTGGCCTATGCCCACTCGGGCAGCGCGGTCGGCCTCGGCCTCGCCGGTCATCTTGATCTGGTCTGCGTTGGCCGACGCGATCAGGCGGGTCTGGTCGGCGGTCGCGGACGCCAGCGTTCGAACCTTTTCTGCGTCCTGCTTGGACTTGGCGAGCTCGGCCTTGCCCTGGTTCTCCTGGACGGTGATGTTGATCTGGCTCTGGGTCAGGTTCGCCTGTGCGATTGCCGTCGCCTTCGATTGCTCGAGCTCGCGCTGCTTGTCAGCCGCGATCCGCTGGGACTCGTAGGTCTCGAGCTGCTCGCGGGCGACCTGCCGGTCCCGGAGCTGGGTGAGGATGTTCTCGATCCGGGTGTCGTCATCGGCGCCGCGAGGGGTGCCGATCAGGACCTCCTCGAGCTCGAGGTTGTAGCGCTGGAAGCGGTCCTTCATATCCGAGGACGAGCGGTCCTGGATGACCGATCGGCTCTGGATGAGCTCGATGAGCGTCATCGTCTGGCCGATGTTCTTGAAGTACGCGGACACCATCGGGTCGAGCGTCTGGTTGACCAGCAACTTGACGTCGCCGAAGCGCTGGATCACCAGCGGGGCCTTGCGGTAGTCGATGTGGACCACCACCGAGAGCGGAAGCGTGGGCTCGAACGCGTCCTTGGTGATCAGGCCGATCTCGGCGAGGTTGTCGTCGTAGCCGTGTGCGCCGACCTGCCCGCGGATCCACTTGAGGATGATGTTGGTGGTGGGGACCTGGCGGACCTCGCCCGCGTACGTGTTGAACGCGTACTTGCCCGGCATGAGCGCGGTGTCCCAGACGCCGCGATTGCCCTGGGTGACCATCTCGCCGTGGCTGTAGGAGGTGCCCGAGACGTCGTCTCCCTTGGGCCCGATGTAGGAGACGACCACGCCCACGAAGCCCACCGGGATGATCGTCTTGCGGATCGGCTCGACGGTGGCGAACAGCCGGTTGATGAAGTACGTACCCTCGGTGAGGACCATGTACTGGCGGCCGCGGTAGCCGCCCACGGCGAGAAACGCCTCGGGGTCCTGGAAGTTGCTGTGGTAGCCCGTGACGCCCGCCGTGTCGCCGACGGTCGGCGCGATGATGTCGCCGGTCGGGAGGCTGGGGCCGTCATGGACGGTGACGACGCCGCAGAGGTCGTCCTGGTCGCGGATGATGAACGGCGAGAAGCCGCCCACCGCGAGCAGGTCCTGGTGCATCTTGGCGACGTTCTGTTCCTCGGCCCGATCGCCGAGCGGGTGATAGAACGGGCCACTGGCCGTGAGCACGATGAACTGCGAGAGATTGAACGCGTAGGTGCCCTCGCGGAGGATGGAGCGCTGCGGGCCCTTCTGGCCGCCACCGTTGAGGAACTCGGTGGTGTCCTGGAAGTTGTCGCACTCGATGACCTTGCCCAGGGTCTGCTGGGGCAGCAGTGAGACGCCGTCACGCGCGAACACGTAGCCGATCTGGCCCTGCGGGATGGTCACGAGCGGGTACTTGTGGATCCGGAACATGAACGGTGTCCTGAGGTGCACGCCTGCGCGCAGCACGACGGGCTGGAAGCCCGCCTCGCCGTTGAGGGCGATGATCTTGCCGTCGAGGGACCCGCTGCGGCTCCACCACTTCTCCACCACGCCCACCTGGGCGGGCCCGATCACCCGGATGCCGATGATCTGGATGACGATGAAGATGCCGATGATCACCAGCAGCGCGCCGGTGATTCCGACGATCAGCTCCACGGGCACGGGATCCCCTCCTCGAAGCGCCCAACGCGCGCACTGACGAAACCGTACACCCCCCGGCGCCGAGCGTCCCGGGGGGCCGCGGTCCCGGCCCGACCCGGGCGCCGCGGTCGGTGGTGGCGACCATTCCCGGCGCTTCTCGAACCGTTGGCCGGTGGCAGCGGGCGAACCGGCTGTCCGCGCGGGGCTGTGCCATACAGCTGTCACAGCGGAAGACGATGATCCGGTTGCACGAGCGGCGCGGGCCGCAGAGCTCCCATCAAGAGCGTTCGAGAGCCCCGGCTCGATGACAACGCAGCAACCGGCCGATCGGCGGCGCGGTGCTCCTGCCGGGTTCGATGGAGGTGGCATGGAATTGGCTGATCACGCACCGCGCCGCAAGGGGACCGGCGGCCCCGTCCCCGTCTACTACAGCCCCGCCTACATCAGTGGCGACTACGCGTTCGACACGACACGCAAGTCGGGCTGGATCGCGGACTCGCTTGCAGCCCGGCCGATCGAGGGCCTGGAGCTGGTGGCTCCGGCGCCCGCGACCGCGGACCAGCTCTCCAGGGTTCACACTCGAGCCTACGTCGAGGCGGTCCGGACCGGCGAGCCGCCGGAACGGGCGGAGGGCAACGGCTTCTCCTGGGACCCGGGCCTCTGGACCACGACCACCGCCAGCACCGGGGGCGTGATCGAGGCGGCCCGCCAGGCGATCGAACGGGGGACCGCGGGCTCGCTCTCATCAGGTCTCCACCACGCCAAGCGGGACCACGGGGACGGGTTCTGCACCTTCAACGGCCTCGCGGTCGCCGCTGACGTCGCGCTCGAGGCGGGCATCGGCGGGGTCCTCGTCCTGGACCTCGACGCCCACTGCGGCGGCGGGACCGCCCAGCTCCTCGGCGATGACGACCGGGTGATCCAGGTGGACATCGCGACGAGCGCCTTCGACTCGTACCCGGCGGCGAAACGCTGGACGTTCGACTACATACGCCAGGCTGGCCAGTACCTGCCCACGCTGCGCAGCCGGCTCGCTGACCTCGACACGACCGGCATCGGCCTCCTGCTCTACAACGCGGGCATGGACCCGTCGGAGGTGAGCATGGGTGGCCTCGGCGGCATGACCAGCGAGGTCCTCGCGGAACGCGAGGAGACGGTCTTCGCCTGGGCGAAGGAGCGGGACCTGCCCGTCGCCTTCGTGCTCGCGGGAGGCTACTCGGGACCGGGTCTCAGCCGCGCGGGGCTGGTGGACCTGCACCGCCTGACGCTGGAGGCAGCCGTGCGCAACGCCTGACGCAGCGCGTCATCCATCAAGAGTGCCGGAGGGGCCTGGCCCGTCGATGGCACCGCAACCGGACCCGGCAGGCACGCCGGGAGCACGGTGCGACTCCCAGGGTGGATGGAGGACGTGCCATGCGCATGACGTCGTCCCGGGCCGCCGCGCCCGGGCTCCTCGACGGTCTCGGCCTCATCGGGATGGGCGAGATCGAGCCGGTCGTGATCGCCGCGGTGGCGTCGGAGCTGCCGATGCTGCTCGTCGGGCCGCACGGGACCGGCAAGAGCCTGCTGCTCACCCGGATCGCCGAGGCGCTCGGCCATGAGTGGCGGCACTACAACGCGAGCCTGCTCTCCTACGATGACCTCGTGGGCTACCCCGTCCCCGACGGACGCGGCGGCCTGGACTGGCTCCGCACCCCGGCCACCATCTGGGATGCGGAGGCGGTCTTCCTCGACGAGATCAACCGCTGCCGGCCTGATCTCCAGAACAAGCTCTTCCCGATCATCCACGAGCGCCGGGTCCAGGGCATCGCCCTCGAGCGGCTGCGATTCCGCTGGTCGGCGATGAACCCTGCCCCCGGCGATGACGAGGACGAGGACGCGGGTGGAGACCGGTATGCCGGCGCCGAGCCGCTCGACGCGGCGCTCGCGGACCGCTTCCCGTTCGTCGTCCCGATGCCCGACTGGCGCGGCCTGTCCGCGTCCGACCAGGACCGGCTCCTCCTCGCGGATCTGACGCCCGTCGCCGAGGAGGCGGTCGCGCGCTTCCGGACCGCGGTGGACGAGGCGCGCGCCCGCTACGAGGCGTCCCTCGCCGCCCCGGACGCCGACATCGCGGTCTACGTCCGGACCGTGCTCCGCAACCTCGACGAGGCCGGGGTCCGCTGCTCGGCGCGCCGCGGGGCGGCGCTCGTCCGGACGATCCTCGCCGTCCGGGCGACCGGGATCGTGACCCGCGACGACGCCGCGCTGGTTGCGCTGCGCAACGGGCTCCCGCAGCGGGCATCTGGCGGGACGGTCGCCGAGCACAAGGTGGTCGCCGCCCACCGCGAAGCCCTGCTCGCGTCGAAGGCGGCGCCCGGTGATGCGCTCGCGAAGCTCCTCGCCATCCGCGACCGCTTCGACAGGACGGTCGCCGCGCTGGAGTCGCCCGGGCTCGACCCGGCGGTCCGCTCCTCGGTCGTGGCCGACGGCTGGACCGACCTGCCGGACGGCCAGCGCGAGGCGGTCGCCCTGTTCGCCTTCGAGGACGGCCGCGCCGACGGGCTGCTCGGGGCGGTGGCTTCTCAGCTCGCGGCGGCGTACGCCATGGTCACCACGCCCCAGGGCGTCCACGAGGTCGTCGCGACGCGCAGCCCTCGCCATGACGGCTGGTCCGCGATCAGCACCAAGCTCGCCGGCATGGAGCCCGGGCCCGAGACGGCGCTGCTCGAGAACCTGCTCGTGGGGCTGTGGGGCGCGAAGCGGATCGGGCGGAACGAGGACGTCGCCCTCGTCATCCGGGCCTGGAAGGCCGCGCGAACGAAGCTCGCCAGGCGGCAGGTGAAGGGGAAGGCGGCATGACGCCGCCGGTGCTCGACCCGCGCCCGGCCGGCGCGCCGCGGCTCGACAACATGTCCTGCCGGCCGACCGCCACGATCATCCACCCGTCCGGCGACCCGGCCCGCCAGCTCATCCCGGCGCTCCGGGTCCGGATGCGCCCGTCCCGTACGCACCGCCCGCCGGGAGCCTCCGGGCCGGCGGCGCTGCTCCGGTCGCTCGGGCT
>JBAXFC010000288.1:0-5279 GCA_037140135.1 Chloroflexota bacterium | reverse complement strand
GGGATGTCGTCAGGGTGCCAGCCGGTGCACCGGCTGGCACCCTGACGACATCCCTTGCGCCTGAGCACGGACTAGAATCCGGGCCTCTCCCGTCAAGCGAGGAACAGCCCGCCCATGACCCCGCTCCGCCATCTTCGTGCCCGCTGGGCCGTGCCGGCCGTCCTGGCCGTCGCCGCCATCGCGGTTGCCGGCCTGCTCGCAACCGCCCCGCGCCAGGCCCCGGGTCGCCAGATCGCGCCGGCGGGCCCCGTTGGGGGCGCCAACACGGGCGCCACCCCGGACACCGGCGCATCGGTCGCGCCGGATGGCGCGTCCTTCCGGATCGCCAAGGCCGTCGCCCACGACACCTCCGCCCCGCTGCGCCGGCAGAAGCTGCAGACGACCAAGGGCGAGCAGCGGGATGCCGAGGAGGAGGACGAGAGCATCGCCGAGCGCAAGGATGCTCCGCCGCCCGCCGTCGCGACCAGGGACGCGGCCCTTCAGCCGGCCGGGGCGGTCGCCGCGACCTCCGTCTCATCGACCATCGCCAACTTCGCCGGCATCACCAACCGCAACGGCGTGCTGCCGCCGGACACCACCGGCGACGTCGGTCCCAACCACTACGTCCAGTTCGTGAACCTGAGCCTGGCGATCTACTCCAAGACCGGCACGCTGCTCTACGGGCCCACCAACGGCAACACGATCTGGAGCGGCTTCGCGGGCACCTGCTCCACCCGCAACGACGGCGACCCGATCGTCCTCTATGACCAGGCGGTGGACCGCTGGATGGTCAGCCAGTTCGCGCTGCCCGGCGGCACGTCGGGCTACCACCAGTGCATCGCGATCTCCCAGACCGGCGATCCGACGGGCGCCTGGTACCGCTACGACTTCCTCTACAGCGCCACCAAGATGAACGACTATCCGCACTTCGGCGTCTGGCCCGACGGCTACTACATGTCCGTCAACCAGTTCACCGGCGGGACCACCTGGGGCGGCCAGGGCGTGGCCGTCTTCGAGCGCGACAAGATGCTCGCGGGGCAGGCCGCGCGGATGGTCAGCTTCGACCTCAACGCCGTGGATCCCAACCTCGGCGGCATGCTGCCGTCCGACCTCGATGGCGCCATCGCGCCGCCGGCCGGCACGCCCAACACCTTCGCCCAGTTCGACGACGACGCCTGGGGCTACTCGCCCGACCAGGTCCAGCTCTGGAACTTCCACGTGGACTGGGCGAACACGGCCAACTCCACGTTCACCAAGCAGGCTGCGCTGCCCGTCGCGGCCTTCGACTCCAACATGTGTGCGGGCGCCCGGTCCTGCATCCCGCAGTCCGGCACCAACGCCAAGCTCGACGCGCTCTCCGACCGGCTCATGTACCGGGACCAGTACCGGAACTTCGGCAGCTACCAGACCCTTGTGCTCAACCACACCGTTGACGTGGACGGCACGGACCACGCGGGCATCCGCTGGTACGAGTTGCGCAACAGCGGCTCCGGCTGGTCGATCTACCAGCAGGGCACCTTCGCCCCCGACGCCGCCAACCGGTGGGTCGGCAGCGCGGCGATGAACGGCAAGGGCGGCATCGCGATCGGCTACTCGGTCTCGTCGTCCACCATGTTCCCCGCGATCCGGTACACCGGCCGCGTCGCCACCGATCCGCTGGGCACGCTGCCCCAGGGTGAGGGCACGATCGTCGCGGGCACCGGCTCCCAGACCCACACGGCCGCCCGCTGGGGCGACTACTCCACCCTCTCGGTGGACCCCGTGGACGACTGCACCTTCTGGTACACCAACGAGTACGTGATCACCACCGGCAGCGCGCCATGGGTGACCCGGATCGGCTCGTTCACCCTGCCCGACTGTGCCGCCGCCCCGCCGACCACCGGTGCCATCACCGGCCACGTCACCAACGCCGCGACCGCCGCCGCCATCTCCGGGGCGACGGTCTCCATCGCCGGCGGCGGCACCACCACGACCGACGCCGCGGGTGGTTACACGTTCTCCGGCCTCGCCGCCGGGACGTACGACCTCACGGCGGCCAAGGCGGGCTTCGCCTCCTCGAACGCCACCGGCGTCGCGGTGACGGCCGGCGCGACCACCACCCGCAACCTGACCCTCGCGACGGTCCCGGTGGTCACCGGTGCCTGGACCTTCCCGGGGACGTCCGTCCCGGTGACGGCCAGCGCCGGCGACAACAACGGCTACGAGACCGCCGGCACCACGGCCCTGTTCGCGACGGACGGCGTGCTCGCCACCGACGCCAACAGCGGCACCTCCAACAACACCTCCTGCACCAGCACGGCCCGCGACAAGCAGGACACCGGCGGCTACGTCCTCAACGTGCCCGCGGCGTCGTCCGTCAAGGGCATCGAGGTCCAGGTCAAGGGCAAGGTCAACGCCACCAGCGGCTCGCCCAAGCTGTGCGTCCTCCTCTCCTGGAACGGCGGCACGACCTGGACGACCGGCAAGTCCACGGCCTCGCTCACGACCACGCTGACCGCGTACACGCTGGGCACGGGCGCGGATCTGTGGGGCCGCACCTGGCTCGCGAGCGAGCTGGGCACCACCCTCAAGGTCAGGATCGTGGACATCGGCACCTCGACCAAGACCACGTACTCGCTCGACTCGGTGGTCGTGCGGGTCACGTACCAGTAGCAGTCGGGGCGCTGTCCGGGCGCCTGACAAGGACATCGAACCCGGCGACGGCCGGCCCGCGAGGGCCGGCCGTCCGATTCGGCGCCGCCCCGTCCGGCGCCGCCCCGTCCGGCGCCGCCCCCGTTGGGCCGCAACCGGGCGGCGTGGTGGGCCGCGCTGCCGGATACTGCGGTCGAACCGCCACGAGAGGACCTCACTCCATGACCGACACGGCCGACGTCATCGTCATCGGCGCCGGCGTCCAGGGCGCCAGCCTCGCCTTCCACCTCGCCTCGCGTGGGGTGAGCGTGATCGTCCTCGAGCGCACATCGGTCGCGGGCGGTGCGTCCGGGCGGTCGAGTGGCCTCGTCCGCGTCTACTACGACCTGCTCGCGGAGGCGAAGCTCGCCTGGGCCGCCCAGGCCTGGTTCCGCGAGTGGGGCGAGCGTGTGGGCGGGGAGTGCGGCTTCACGAGGACCGGCTTCGTCTGGATCGAGAAGGCCGCGAACCGCGAGCGGGTGGCAGCCAACAGCGCCGGCCACCGGGCGCTGGGCGTGGACTCGCAGGTGATCGAGGCGGACGAGATCCGGCGGCTCTACCCGTCTCTCCACGTCGAGGACGAGGTGGCGGCCTGGGAGCCGGACTCCGGCTACGCCGACCCGTCGATGACGACGGGATCGCTGATCGCGGCGGCCAAGGTCCGCGGTGCCCGCCTGGTGCAGGGTGCCGAGGTGACGGCCATCGACACCGCGGGCGGCCGGGTCACCGGCGTGCGCACCTCGAAGGGCGACTTCTCCGCCCCGGTCATCGTCAACGTGGCGGGCTGCTGGGCCGGGCGCGTGGCGGGGCTCGTGGGGCTCGACGCCCACATCACGGTCTGGCGCCACGACACCGGTTACCTGGGCGTGCCCGAGCAGGAGGCCCGGCCGATCCCGGTGGTGATCGACTCGGTCAACGGCATGTACTTCCGCCCCGAGGGCGGGGACATGGTCCTGGTCGGCCTCGAGGACGACGACCAGATCGGCGGCTCCCCGGACCGCGACACCGCCGACGCCGCGCCCACGTTCCAGGACCGCGCAGTCGAGCGGATCATCGGCCGGATGCCGGGCCTGATCGACGGCACCTTCCGGAGCTCGCACAGCGGCCAGGACGGCCTGACGCCGGACCAGCGCGCGATCCTCGGCCCCGCGGGGCCGGACGGCTTCTACCTCGATTGCGGCCACAGCGGGACCGGGTTCAAGACGGCGCCCGCGATCGGCCTCGGGATGGCGGAGCTGATCCTCGACGGGGCGGCGACCTCGGTGGACATCTCGCCGTTCACCTTCTCGCGCTTCAGCGACGGCCGGCTGCTGCGCGGCGAGCACGGCGAGAAGCAGATCTGGCGCTAGGAGTGGGCCGCCCGCGCGGCCGCTGCTCCCGATGACCCCCCCGTCGCCCGCAGCGCCTTCGCCCCGCTCGGTCACCCTCGACGGCCTGCGCGGGATCGCGGTGCTCGCCGTGGTCGTCGAGCACGCCTGGCATGGCCTCCTGCCGGGCGGCTTCGCGGGCGTCGATGTCTTCTTCGTCCTCTCGGGCTTCCTGATCACCGGGATCGTGGCGGGCGAGGTGGAGGCGGGCGGCCGCTTCGACCCGTGGCACTTCTACGCCCGCCGCGTCCGGCGGATCCTGCCGGCCAGCCTGCTGGCGGTTGCGGGCACGGTGCTCCTGTACCTCGTGCTCCTCGGGCCCGGCCTGCCTGCCTCCTTCCGCGATGAGGCGCTGGCGGCCGCCCTGAGCGTCTCGAACGTCCTGTTCGCGAACCGGGCGGTGGACTACTTCGCCGCCAGCCCGGCCGGCTCCCCGTTCCTGCATTTCTGGTCGCTCGCGGTGGAGGAGCAGTTCTACCTGGTCTGGCCGGCGCTGCTGCTCGTGGTCAGCCTGGGGGCGCGGCGGCTCGCCCCCGGCCGCGCCTGGGCCGCGCCGGCGGTCGTGGCGGCGATCGGCCTCGTGAGCCTGGGGCTTGCCGTCCGCTGGAACGTGGTGGACGCGTTCTTCCAGCTGCCGGCGCGGGCCTGGGAGCTGGCCGCGGGCGGCCTTCTCGCCTGGGTGCGGCTCCGGGGCCGAGCCTCCCTCCCGGCGCCACTGCGTCCGTACCGCTGGACCGGCGTCCTCGCGGGCTACGTGCTGCTCGCGGTCACCTTCGCGGCCGCGCCGTCGCTGGGGCGGTGGCCTGGTCTCGCGACCGTCCTGCCGGTCGCGGGCACGCTGCTCCTGGTCGCAGGCGGCGACGGGATGCCCGGGGCCCGGATCCTGGCCGCGCGTCCCCTACGCTTCTTCGGCCGGATCTCCTATGCGCTCTACCTCTGGCACTGGCCGCTCCTGGCGGCCGTCGCCCTGGTGGCCCTGCCTGCCGTCGTCACGCCCGTGCCCCTCGCGGCCGCCGCCGTCCTCGTCGCGATCGGCCTGGCCACCGCCAGCACCGTCCTGCTCGAGGAGCCGGTCCGCAACAGCCGCCGCCCCGCGCTGACCGGCCGCCGCGCCGTCATCGGCGGCCTCGGGTCCATGGCCGCGGTCGGTGTGGCTGTGGCCCTGGTGGCGACCGCCGTGCCCAATGCGATGGCCGGTGACGGCCTGGGGGCCGCTCTGGCGGCATCGCGCACGGACCGGGAGCGACTGGTCAGGGACGGCTG
>JBAXFC010000287.1:0-5309 GCA_037140135.1 Chloroflexota bacterium | reverse complement strand
GCCATCGCCTCAACGGCAACGGCGAGCTCACGGGGCTCGAGTGGGTCCGCGAGTCCGGGATGCTGGGCGGCGTCATCGCGATCACGAACACCCATTCGGTTGGCGTGGTGCGGGACGCGCTGGTCGCCCATGCGGCGCGAGCGAACGCCGGCCGCGGCGTCTTCTGGTCGCTGCCCGTGGTCGGCGAGACGTACGACGGCGCGCTCAACGACATCAACGGGTTCCACGTAAGGCCCGCGCACGTCGATGCGGCGCTCGCGTCGGCTGCCTCAGGTCCGGTTGCGGAGGGGGCGGTCGGTGGCGGCACCGGCATGATCCTCCACGAGTTCAAGGGCGGGATCGGCACGGCGTCGCGCGTCGTCGGGGAGAAGGACGGCGGCTGGACGGTGGGCGCCCTGGTCCAGGCCAACTATGGCGCGCGCGAGCAGCTGCGGGTGGACGGCGTGCCGGTGGGTCTCGCGATCCCCAAGTCCGAGGTGCCGAGCCCCTGGGACCAGGAGGAGCTCCTTGCCGGGACGACCGATGCGTCACCGTCGCTTGGCGCCGGACCGCTGTCGTCGCGGGAGGGCCCCGGCGGCGGGTCGATCATCATCGTGCTGGCCACCAGTGCGCCGCTGCTTCCGCACCAGTGCGACCGCCTTGCCCAGCGGGCGAGCCTGGCGCTAGGACGGATGGGCAGCATCGCGTCGAACGGGTCGGGCGACATCTTCATCGCCTTCGCGACCGGCAACCGGGGCCTTGGCCTGACCGGCACCGCCAAGGAGGGCCGCAAGACCGTGCCGCTCACCGGCGTCGTGGATGCTGCGCTCTCGCCGCTCTTCGCGGCAGCCGTCGAGGCCACCGAGGCGGCGATCGTCAACGCGCTGCTGGCGGCCACGACGGTGGTCGGGCGCGACGGGATCACCGCGCACGCCATCGACCACGACAGGCTCTTCGACGTGATGGCGGCGTACGGGCGCGGGCCGCGCTCGGGGCGATGACCGGGTTCGTTCCGTGAGCGGCCCTGGCGCGCCCGAGCGAGGCGGCGACCACCTGATCCGGACGGCCAGGCCGGCGGACATCCCGGCCCTGCGGGCGATCTTCCGGGCCAATGGGGGCGACGGTGATCCGGTGGCCGGCGGCGCGGACGTCGTGGGTCCGTACCTCGCGCACCTCGTCACGCATCACCGGGTCCTCGTGACGGAGGAGGATGGCGGGGTGGTCGCGTTCGGGGCCGCCGTCGATACCGGCAGGCTGCGGATGCTCGCCGACCTGTTCGTGCTGCCGGACCGCCTGGGACGCGGGCTCGGTCGCCCGTTGCTGGCTGCGCTGTACGGGGAGGCGACCGTGCGGGCGACGTTCTCCTCGGATGATCCACGGGCGCTGCCGCTCTACACCCGGGCTGGGATGGCCCCGCTCTGGATCAACCTGTACGTCGAGGGGCCGGTCGCGGCGCTGCCGGCGGTGAGCCCGTCGCTGCGGACGAGGACGATCGATGCCTCGGAGGCTTCGGCGCTCGAGGCGGCCTGGACCGGCGTGGCCCGTCCGGTCGACCATGCCTTCTGGGCGTCGCAGGCCGACGCCGATGCCTTCGCCGTGGAGACCTCCGGCCGAACGGCCGGCATCGGGTATGCGCGGGCCCGGCAGAGGAGCACCGCGCGGGCCATGGATCGCCTGGTCATCGCCCCCGATGCCGATCCGTTCCCGGTGGCCCTCGCCGCCCTCGCCCGGGCCGGACGCTCGGGCACCGTGGAGACCTGCGTCCTCGGACCCAACCCGCTCCTGCGCGTGCTGCTCGACGCGGGCTTCCGGGTCAACGACCACGACCAGCTCCACCTCAGCGATCCGGCGCTCGTGGACCCGCTGCGCCTGCTGCCGAACCCGGGGATGCTGTAGCGGCTCGCAGGCCGGGCCGCGACGCTCGACGATGCGCGGACACTGGCCGATGGCCGCTGGCCGCCCCGTGGGCAGACGGGCGCCCGGTGGCGCGATCCTGCTCGTGCGGCGACCCACGCAGCACGGTCTCGAGTCGAGATGGCGCGAACCGGGCCAGCTGGCGGCCCGGCTGGCGAGGGCGGGCGCCCGTAGGCTCGCCAGGCGAACTTCGACCCCGGTGTTGGCCCGACGGGGCGCACCCGGCCCGACGGGGCGCAGCCGGCCCGACGGGGCGGGGCTCCCCGAGCCCCTGCGCGACGAAGGTGCCGCGTGGCCCTATGCGCATCGTCGGATGAGCCCCAGCATCCTGCCCCATCCCGGAGGGCACCGGGCGCACACGACTGGGTGGGGTGGGCGCAGATGCGCACGTGCAGGTCCCTGGCAACTCTTCTCCTTGCGGTGGGGATCGCGGCATGCGCCGTGGCCGACCCGGCCTCGGGGCCTGCGAGTCAGAGTGCCCCCTCACCCGACGCCTCCACCCCGGGCGCGCCTGCCATCGCCTCGGCCGCGCTGGGGTCGCCAGCTCCCGCGACGACTCCGGCTGCGACCGGCACGGGTGACCCGACGCCCGCGGATGTCGACCAGCTCGTGGCGCAGGTGCGCGACGCGCCGATCGACCTCGCCAACCCGGGACCGACCCTTGATCGGACCGAGCAGACGCTGAAGGACTCGATCCGCCAGGCGGGCGGCGTTGCAGAGCTGCTGGGGCCGCATGGTGCGGCGTTGCTGGCCGGCATCGACGACGCCGAGCGCCAGGCAGTGCGTGCGCTCGTCACCCAGCTCGGTGGAACCGCTGCCACTGGCGAGGTGTACACAACAGCGGATGGCGAGTCGGGTCAGGCCGGACCCGCCATAGCCGGCCGAACCGCGGGCTTCGTGGTCCCTGGTCCAGCCGGCGTCGTCGGCACGGCTGCCCAAGAGGGTGGCGAATCCCTCATCGGGGCATTCCTGTTCACGATGCTCGCGCCCGACCTGTACGCCAAGGCGGCACGCGACGCGGGCTCGAATGGCCTGCCACCTGAGTTCACGGAGGAGACCAAGACCCCGGACGGGGCGACCTTCCACCTCACCCTTCGGCCGTCCATCGAGGGATCACTGCTGACGGCGGAGGTGAAGGTCACCGCCGAATCGCCGGGGCCGCCTGCCTACAAGGAGGAGTCCACCGGCCTCGTTGTGGTTGACCTGTGCCCTGACGCGAACGGCACCGTGTCGGTCGCGCTGTCCCTCACCGGCGGGTACTCCCTCCTTGGTGGCGGGTCGCAGTACGTGGTCGAGGGTTCGATCGAGGCGCATGTCGATGACAACGCCAAGGTCGCCAGCATGGAGGTGCAGGTCAACGGCAGCCTCGCCTCCCAGCCCGTGCCGGGTCGCCCAGGAGCCGCAAAGGCGCCGATGTACGCCGAGCTCAAGTCCTCGTACAGCTTCGACATGGCCACCATGACGACCGGCAACGCGGTCGCCACCTCACCTCGATACTCGTCGCGGGTGGACATGGACTTCCTCAAATCGGCGTTTGGCACGACGCTGGTGCTCGGCAACATCTCTGCGTACCTCGCGCTGGGCTCCGCGGAGCGGCAGTGGACAACCGGCTACTGCATGGCGATCACGGTTCCGTCGTTGGACCCCGGAGCCAGCAGGAGCGTGAGCGTGAGCTCCTCCACCCCGTTCACGGCAAGCGTGCGCCACACGATCGAGAAGCGGGACCTCGCAGTTCCGGTCACGGCGACCCTGACGAGCGGCGGCGTGTCGGTAGACCCGTCGGGAGCCAGGGTTCCGGCGCCGGCGACCTTCACCTACGTCGCGCCAGGCAAGGACCGCGAAACGGCGACCGTCACCCTCGAGACGCGATCGAAACGGGGCGTTGCGACGCTCGTGGTCACATTCCGGACGGCAAGTCCCGGCTGGATCCTCCAGCGTCTGGGCGGGGTGATCGCCGGCAAGAAGTGCGACGGCCCGGGCGGTGCGTGGGTCGAGGAGATGGAGGTCCCGTCGTTGGGCATGACCCAGCGCTGGGTGATGACCATCGATGAGGCCACGCTCACGGGCACCTACACGATGGACGCCGTGCAGAAGCTCAAGGGAGGAACCGGGATCTGGCACGGGACCGGCACGGTGACGCTCGTCCTCGGCCCGGACGGGACCGCCGAGTTCCGACTCTCTGGAGGCACGACCACCATCACGGTGAAGACCACCGGCGGGAGCGGGACGCAAAGGACGCCCGGCCCGGAGGGTCAGCACTCGGTCTGGGTGCCCGCCGGGGCCGCCTGCACCTGAAGCCTGCACGAGGCCGGAGTCGGGCGATCCTTGCTCCTGTGAGCGAGCGGCGGAGTCCGGGGAGAGACTGGGCCGCGACGCTCGACGATGCGCGGACACTGGCCGATGTCGTGGGCAAACGGGCGCCCGTAGGCTCGCCAGACCGGGCCACCTGGCGGCCCGACGGGGCGCACCCGGCCCGACGGGGCGCTACGTGCCCGTGCCAGTGCCCGCGTCCGCCTCGAGCGCCGCCAGCCCGGCCGGCGTGAGCGCATACGTCCCCCGGTCCACCCGCTCGAACCAGCCGTAGACGTCGTCGCGCGCGATGGCGCCCGCGTGCGGCACATCGGCCGCGGTGCGCATCGCGCGCAGGGTCATCGGCCCGCCGGCGAGCAGCCGGGCGCACCGCAGCGCCTCCTGGCGGTAGGCCGTCATCACCGGCCGCCGGGTCACGCCGCCCGGCGAGGGATCGCCGATCCGCCGCTGGTGCTCGCGGAGCAGCCGGCCGGCGCGCCGCGCATCCCGTCGCGGCCGGTACGTGACCGGGTCCTCGATCACCTCGGCTCGCCCGTCGCTGACCACGATCAGGCCCAGCCCCACCCGCCGGCAGAGACGTCGCACCTCGGCGAGCCGCGGTGGCCAGACCCCCACCGCGACGTAGACCGAGTCGGTCATCGCCAGCCGGTCGATCCCCTGGTGGACGAGGGCCAGCGTGAACGCGCGTTTGAGCTCCACGACCACCGGGGGCTCATCGCCCCGGACGCCGACGAGATCGCAGCCGTTGACCTCGCCCTTGACGTCCCAGCCCTGCGCCTCGAGCAGCGTCTTGACGGGCGCGTAGAGCGCGGCCTCGAGCTCGGTGCCGGCGCCCATCGAACGATCAGCCGCCGCCGGAGACCCGGTCGCGGCGGGCGAACTCGTCGAGCGCCTCGCGGCATGCCGCGGCCGCGCGCTGGGCCTGGCCCACGATCCATGGGTCAACCCGGGTCGAGTCCTCGAGCGTCACCTCCGGACCACGCGCCCCATCGGCCAGCACGATCCCGGAGCTGTTGCGGTAGTCGGCCATCCAGTTGGCGGCGAGCGTGACCAGGGCATCGACCACGACGGCGCGGCTGAACAGCCAGTCGAGGTGGGTGGCGTTG
>JBAXFC010000286.1:0-5312 GCA_037140135.1 Chloroflexota bacterium | reverse complement strand
GCCCAGGACGCGGGGGCCGGCGGGAAGCATCACTTCTCACCCGCCAGCGTCTTGGCCCGCTTCGCCCGCATCCGGTAGACCTTCTGCTCAGGCGTCTCCAGCCAGCCCATGAGCTGGCGGCCGGCGAAGGTGAGGATGAAGGCGGTGAGCCCGACGCGGATGACCACGTCAATCATGTTCGGGTTTGTGGACCAAGAGAGCCAGCCCACGATCAGCATCCCCAAAAGAGTGAGTCGGATCGTCCAGGTGGCGACCAGCATCTCCATCGATCAGGCCTCCACGTGCGCGTGCACGACGACGGGAACGGCCGGCAGCAGCTCCTCGTAGGAGAGGACCGGCAGGTTGGGCGCATGGCGCTCGAGCAGGTTGCGCAGGGCGAGGCGGATCCGCGTGCTGCACAGCAGGACCGGCTGGCGTCCTTCACCCGTGAGGCGCTTGAGGGCGCGGTCCACGGATTCCACCAGCGAGCGCACCTCGTGCGCCGGCAGGTCCAGGCCCACGTAGCCGGGCTGGATGACCAGCGCCTGGCCCAGGCGGGCGTCGAGGCCCGGCGAGATGGCGGCGGCGTGGATCTGGCCGTCCGACCCGCGGAACCGGCTGGTGATGCCACGGGCGAGGGCATGGCGCACGGCCTCGACCAGGAACAGCGGCTCCTTGGTCTGGCGGGCGGCGTCGGCGATGGCGTCGAGGATCGTGGACAGGTCGCGGATCGGGATCCGCTCCTTGAGCAGCCCGGCGAGGACCTTCTGGACCTCGCCCACCGTGAGCTGCGCGGGGATGAGCTCCTCGACGAGCCCGGGCACGTCGGCCTTGAGCCCCTCGAGCAGCTGGTTGGTCTCGGAGCGGCCGAGGATCTCGAACGCGTGCCCGCGGATCGTCTCGGCGAGGTGGGTCGCCAGCACGCTGGCCGCGTCCACCACGGTGTAGCCCATGCTCTCCGCGAACTCGCGGTCGGTGACGCTGATCCAGGCGGCCGGCATGCCGAACACGGGCTCGGTGGTCGGGATCCCGTCGAGCGCGATCTCGCCGCCGTTGGGGTCCATCGCGAGGAGGCGCGCGGGATCGATCTGGCCGCGGGCGATCTCGCCGCCCCGGAGGCTCACGACGTAGGTGTCGGGCTCGAGCGCGAGGTCGTCGCGGATCCGGACGGTGGGCACGATCAGGCCCAGCTCGGCCGCCACCTGGCGCCGGATGAGCCCGATCCGCTCGACCAGGCCGCCACCGGCGCCCATGGAGCCGTCCACGAGGCCCACAAGGCCGTAGCCCACGGTCAGCTCGAGCGTCTCCACCCTGAGCGCCTCGAGCGGGCTCTCGATCGCCTTGGGCCGCTCCCCCGCCTCGGCCGGCAGGAGGCCCACGCCCGGCATCCCGACCATGGGCACCGGCGTCAGGGCGGCGGCCGCCTGGCGGTTGCTCAGGAACCAGCCGACGGAGAGCACGAGGCCGCCGGCCGGCACGAACACCGTCGCCGGGAAGCCGGGCACGAAGCCGATCAGCGCGAGGATGGCGCCGATGACCATGAACAGGCGCGGCCTGCCGAACAGCTGGCCGGCGAGGTCGGCGCCGAGGCCCTCGTCCGAGCCACCGCGCGTGACCAGGATGCCGGTGGCCACCGAGACGAGGAGGGCGCTGATCTCGTTGACCAGGCCGTCGCCGACCGTGAGGACCGTGTAGTTCTGGACGGCGACCATGATGTCCATGCCCATCATCACGACGCCGATCGTGAGACCGCCCACGATGTTGACGATGATGATCACGATGGCCGCGATCGCGTCGCCCTTGACGAACTTGCTGGCACCGTCCATGGCGCCGTAGAAGTCGGCCTCGCGCTCGATGGCGCGCCGGCGGGTGCGGGCGTCCTCGGGGGTGATGAGGCCGGCGTTGAGGTCGGCGTCGATCGCCATCTGCTTGCCGGGCATCGCGTCGAGGGTGAACCGGGCGGTGACCTCGGAGACGCGTCCCGCGCCGTTGGTGATGACCACGTACTGGATCACCACCAGGATCAGGAACACGACGATGCCCACGACGGTGTTGCCGCCGACGACCACGTTGCCGAAGGCGTTGATGACCGAGCCCGCGTCGCCCTCGAGCAGGACGAGGCGCGAGGCCGAGACGTTGAGGCCCAGGCGGAACAGCGTGGCGATCAGGAGCAGCGGCGGGAAGGCGTTGAACTCCATCGGCTCGCGCACGTTGAGCGTGAGCAGCAGGATCGTGAGGCTGAACGTGATGTTCAGGACGATCAGGACGTCCAGCAGCGGCGCCGGCAGCGGGATGATCATCATCGCGACGATCGCGACGACGGCTCCGGCAAGCAGTGCGTCGGACCGGGCGAGCGAGGCGGCCCGCGCCTTGGTCTGCTGGGTCATCGGACGGGACCTCCGAACCAGGTGGGGAGCGTGTTGGCGGGCGCGGTGGGCCGGCGACGGGCGGCC
This sequence comes from Chloroflexota bacterium, assembly GCA_037140135.1. Lineage (GTDB taxonomy): Bacteria > Chloroflexota > Limnocylindria > Limnocylindrales > CSP1-4 > CAIXZV01. Next base: position 2,880 of record JBAXFC010000286.1, on the reverse strand, counting down.
GGTCTGGCGGTGCCGGCGCGCAGCTTGGCCACGAGGACCAGGATCCGGGCGACGGCCTTGTACAGGTGCGCGGGCACCTCGGCGCCGACGGGCTTGGGGAACAGGGCGCGCGCGAGCGGCACGTCCTCGATGATCGGGATCCGGTTGCGCAGGGCGACCTCGCGGATCCGGGCTGCCATCAGGCGCTGGCCCTTGCCCACGATCGTCGGCGCGCGCATGGTCTTGGGGTCATAGCGCAGGGCCACGGCGAGGCGGATCGGGTTGACCACCACGACGTCCGCCTTGGCCACGTCGTCCATCATCCGGGCGAACGCCATGCGCTTGGCCTGGGCACGCCGCTGGGCGCGGACGAGTGGATCGCCCTCCTGCTCCTTGTACTCCTGCTTGACCTCGTCCTTGGTCATCCGGATCGAGCCCTGGGCCCGACGGCGCTCGATGACCCAGTCCATGAGGGCCACGGCCGAGAGCAGGATCGTGATCGTGAGCCCCAGCTCGAAGACGGCGGAGCCGGCCCGGCCGGCGATGGCCCCGCCCGTCTGGCCGTCCATGCGGATCAGGTCGCCGACGCGGGAGCTGATCACCTGCCAGCTGACGGCCGTGAGGATGGAGAGCTTGAGCAGGCTGATGCCGAGGCGGGTGAACGCGGTCTTGTCCACGATCCGCTTGAGGCCCGTGAGCGGGTTGAGCTTGGCGCTGTCGAACCGGATGGCGCCCAGGCTCAGGATCAGGCCGCCGGAGGCGAGGCTGCCGGCGATGCCCGCGATCATGACCGTGAACCCGAGCGGCAGCACGAGCATGACCGCGAGCTGGATCCCCTCGCCGATGTCGGGGACCAGCGCAACCGGGGAGATCGAGACGCCGCCCGAGAGGCGGGCGATGTGGTCCTGGATCGAGGTGGCGATCTTGGTGACGACGTTGGGCATCATCGAGGAGAGCGCGATCAGGCCGGCGCCCAGCGTGAGGACCTGCGCCAGCTCGTGGCTGCGCCCGACGCCCTGCCCTTCTTCCGCGCCTGCTCGCGGCGTTGCTCGGTGGGGGCTTCGGTCTTCTCGCCGCTCATGGCATGACGCTCGGCAGCGGGGAGGCGACGACGGTGCCCGCGACGATGGCGGCCTGCGCCGTGCCGCTGATCATGAACCGGAAGACGCCGGCCATGCCCTCGAGGATGTTGGGCAGCGCGAGGGCGACCAGGGCGATGCCCAGCATGATCTTGAGCGGCAGGCCCAGGAAGAAGACGTTGACCTGCGGGATGGCGCGCGAGATCAGGGCCACCGCCAGCTCGGCCAGCATCAGGATGAGGGCCAGCGGCATCGCGATCCGGACCGCGATCTCCACCGAGAGGGCGATGAGCTGGGCGACCGAGGCGAACAGCGAGCTCGGCCAGCCGCCGCCGATGGGCAGCGTGGTGAAGGAGTCCGCGAGCACGCCGACCACCGCGAGGTGGAGATTGAGAAGCAGGAACAGCAGGCCGGCCATGATCGCGAAGAGCGGGTCGAACGGCGTCGAGGCCTCGCCGCCGACCGGGTCGAAGACCGCGCCCAGCGAGAGGCCCATCTGGATCGAGAGCAGGCGCGACGCGGACTCCACGGCCGAGAACCCGAGCGCGAGCGTGAAGCCCATCGAGACGCCGATCAGCAGCTCGATCGGGGCGGCGAGCAGGATCGGCTGGGCCCCCGGGGCCACCGCCGCACCGCCGGCGAGGGTGATCGCGAGGATCGCCGCAAGGCCGGCCTTGACGGGCCGCGGGGTCGCGCGGTGGCCGAAGATCGGGGCGGTCACGATGAACCCGGTGCAGCGCAGCAGCACGAGGAACAGCGACGCGACCTGGCCGCCGTCGACGGTCGCGGACAGCGGGTTCATCCGCCGTTCACCGGTCCGGTCGCCGCCGCGACGCTGAACACGTAGCGGGTCAGGTCGAGCAGGGTGCCCACCATCGACGGGCCCATGACCACCAGGATCCCGGCGACGATCAGCAGCTTGGGGACGAAGGTCAGGGTCGCCTCGTTGATCTGGGTGGCGGCCTGGAAGATGGAGACGATCAGGCCCACGACCAGGGCGGCCATCACGATCGGGCCGCCCACGATCAGCGTCGCGAACAGGGTCTGCTCCATGACCCCGACGAGGTCCCGCGCGGTCATGCGCCGAAGCTCCGGACGAGCGAGGAGACGATCAGCACCCAGCCGTCCACGAGGACGAACAGCAGCAGCTTGAACGGCAGCGCGATCTGGGTGGGGCTGACCATCACCATGCCCATCGCCATCAGCGAGGACGCGACCACGAGGTCGATGACCAGGAACGGGATGAACAGCAGGAAGCCCATCGTGAACGCTGTCTTGAGCTCGCTGGTCACGAACGCGGGCAGGATGACCTCGACCGGGATCTCCTCCACGGTGGCCGGGCGGGGCCGGTGCGCGAGGTCCAGGAACAGCTGGATGTCGTTCTCGCGGGTCTGGCTGAGCATGAAGTTGCGCATCGGCCCCGTGCCCGCCGCGATCGCCTGGTCGGTGGTGATCGTGCCGGCCATGTAGGGCTGGATCGCGTTGTCGTTGACCTTGGTCAGGACCGGCGCCATCACGAACAGCGTGAGGAACAGCGAGAGGCCCAGGAGCACCTGGTTGGGCGGCAGCTGCGGGATGCCGATGGCGCTGCGGATCAGCGACAGCACGACGATCATCCGGGTGAAGCTGGTGGCCATCAGCAGGATCGAGGGCACGATCGAGAGGACCGTGAGCGCGATCATGAGCTGGAGCGACAGCGCGAAGGTGCCGCCGCCCGACTGCGTGGTGCCGTCGCCGATCGTCACGCCCACGCTCGGCGCCGTGCCGCCGGAACAGGCGCCAAGCGCCAGCGGCAGGGCGATGAGCAGCGCGAGACGGAGGG
>JBAXFC010000285.1:0-5313 GCA_037140135.1 Chloroflexota bacterium | reverse complement strand
CCTTGGCATAGCTGCCGAAGATGACCAGGCCCCGGACGAGGAGGCGCAGCTTGGGCAGTGCGTCGGGCGCGACCGCGGGCCTCCGGGGCGGGGCGGGCGCAAAGGGGTTGAAGGGCGTGTCATCGGCGTCGTCAGCGAAGGGATTGAAGGCGGGCTTCTTCGAGGCGGACGCGAACGGGTTGAACGCCGGCTCGTCGTCCTCGCCCCCGAAGGGGTTGCGGGGCCTCGCCTTCGCGACGGGGGCCGGGGCCGACGCCGTCAGCCAGGAGGCGCGGGCGGCTTTGGACCCGCGATCCGCGTCCTCCCAGTAGTCGCAGCTCCGGTGATCGAAGCCCGAGTTCGCGCACGGAGGAACGAGCGCAAAGGAGGCGTCGTCCGTGACGTCGACGATGCGGATGACCATGACGGGGAGTCTACGTTCCTGCGGCCGGGCATGCCGGTGGCGCGGCGGTGGCGCGGCGGTGGCGCGGCGGTGGCGAGGCCGGAGTCGTGCTGGGCGTGGATCAGCCCGCGAGGTCGGCGAACGCCCCCGCGTGGACCATCGCGACCAGCGTGGCCATGTCGGGTCCGGGCTCGCGGTCCGCGGTGAGCGGCTCCACCCGTGCCCGGATCCGCGCCAGTGCCTGGGCGACACCCGCTCCCGGACGGGGCGCCGCACCGGAGTCCAGGGCGGGCATCCGCTCCAGCCTCAGGTCCAGCGCCTGGGCGGCGGCCAGCAACTCGATGGCCAGGATCTGCTCCACGTGCCCCAGGACGGTCCGCGCGTGGCGGGCGGACGACGCCCCCATCGACACGTGGTCCTCCTGGTTGGCCGACGTGGGGATCGAGTCCGCGGACGACGGGTGGGTGAACACCTTGTTCTCGGACGCCAGGGCCGCCGCCGTGTACTGGACGATCATCAGGCCGCTGTTCCGGCCGGGATCGGGCGTGAGGAACGCGGGCAGACCGCCGTTGAGGCGCGGATCCACCATGAGGGCCACGCGGCGCTCGGAGATCGCACCCAGCTCGGAGAGCGCCAGCTTGGCGAAGTCGAGGGCGAGGGCGATCGGCTCGCCGTGGAAGTTGCCGCCGCTGATCACCAGGCCGCCGCCGGTGGCCAGCGCATCGGCCGGGACCTCGCCGCCATCGGGGAAGACCAGCGGGTTGTCGGTGGCCGAGTTGAGCTCGATGTCCAGCACCCGCCGCAGGTGGTCCATCGCATCGCGCACGGCACCGTGCACCTGCGGCACGCACCGCAGCGAGTACGGGTCCTGCACCTTGTGCGCGGAGCCGTGGTGCGCGTGCTGCATCTCCGACCCGCGAAGCAGGTGCCGCATCTGCGCGGCAACCGCGATCTGGCCCGGGTGCGGTCGCGCCAGCTGGTACGGCGCCGCATACGCGACCTCCGTTCCGAGCATCGCCTCGAGCGTCATCGCCGCCGCGACGGACGCGGTCTTGACCAGACGGTCCGCGTCGGCCAGGAGGAGCGCGCCCAGCGAGCTCATCAGCTGCGTCCCGTTGAGGAGCGCCAGGCCCTCCTTGGGCCCCAGTGTCAGCGGCTCGAGACCGCACTCCTTGAGTGCGATCAGCGCGGGCACCACGGACCCGTTGAGCTCCACCTGGCCCCGGCCGATGAGCGGCAGGGCGAGGTGGGCGAGCGGTGCCAGGTCCCCGGACGCCCCGACGCTCCCCTGCTCCGGCACCACCGGGTGGATCCCGAGCTCGAGGAACCGGCAGATCCGGTCCACGAGCAGCGGCCGGCATCCCGAGTGGCCCAGCGCGAGCGTGTTGGCGCGCAGCAGGAGCATCGCCCGGACGACCTCGCGCGGGAACGGACGCCCCACGCCCGCCGCGTGCGATGCGATCAGGTTCTCCTGGAGCTGCGCCGCGTCCCCGGGCGGGATGAAGGTCGTGGCCAGGTCACCGAAGCCCGTGGTGACGCCGTAGACCACCTCGTTGCGGGCGACGAGCATCTCGATGACCTCGCGCGCCTCCTGCATCCGGTCCCGCGCGCCGGCGTCGAGCGTGACCCGCGCGCCGCGCCGGGCGACGGCCTCGACGTCGGCAATGGACAGGTCGGCGCCGGTCAGGACGACGAGGTCGCCAGGCCCGCGGACGGGGGATCGCTCGGGGAGGAAGTGGGCGTCGGTCACCGTGCGCAGGATAGTCGGCTATGCTCGCCCGCGGGCCCGCGCCGTGCAGCGCTCCTGGCCCGCCCCGATCAGCTGGAGCCCGATCGCCCCGTGATCTCCTTCATTGACACGATCGCCCTGCCGTTCCTGCAGTCCCTGTACGGGGCCGTGGGCTACATCGGCGTCATGCTCGCGATGGGGATCGAGTCCGCGATGATCCCGCTGCCCTCGGAGCTGATCCTGCCGCTCGCCGGGTTCATGGTCTCCGATCCCACCCTGGTCGAGCCGCTCACCAGGGGCCCGTGGAGCTTCTGGATCGTGGTCATCGTGGCCACGCTCGGCAACACGCTTGGCTCGCTCGTGGCGTACGCGATCGGCGCCTGGGGTGGCCGCCCGTTCCTGGAGCGGTACGGCAAGTACCTGCTGATCCGTGACCACGAGATCGAGGCCGCGGACGTCTTCTTCGAGAAGTACGGGTCCGCCACCGTCTTCATCGGCCGCCTGCTGCCGATCGTCCGGACGTTCATCTCGTTCCCGGCCGGCGTCACCCGGATGCCGATCGGGAAGTTCATCGCCTACTCGACGGCGGGCGCCCTGCCGTGGTCGATCGCCCTCGCCTGGGCGGGGCTGCAGCTGGGCGCCAACTGGACACAGATCCGGGACATGCTCAAGCCCTTCGACATGCTGATCGCCGCTGCCGTCGTCGTGCTGTTCCTGGCCCTGCTCTGGTGGCGCCTCGGGATGCCCGGCAAGCCCAAGCGCTCCGCATCCTGACGGTCCGCGGCGCGGCCCGGTCTCGCGCCCGGACGATCAGCCCCAGGGCAGGTCCCGCGCCGCCCGCAGGTGCGTCGTGTCGTTCGCGACCAGCAGTTGCGCCTCGCCCGGCGCGGCACCCGCCGTCCAGCGCAGCACGGTGAGGCTGCAGTGGTCGATGAGCAGGCGCCGCCGGTAGTCCCGCACCGGGATCCCGAGCGCCACGCACAGCAGAACCCGGTCGAGCGAGCTGTGCCCCACCACCAGCGCCGTCTGGCCCGGCTCCTCGGCCGCGCCGGCAGTGGAGGTCGCCATCCGGAACGAGACTTTCGCGTGCCACGCCTTGTGCTCCGCGAGGAGCCCGGCCAGGAACGATCTCGCGCGCTCCGCAACCTGCGCACCCGACTCGCCCCCCGGGCAGGCGACCGTCTCCGGGTCCTCGTCCCAGCGGCGGCGGAGTGCCGGGTCATCGCGCTCGATATCGGCGTGGGCGTGCCCCTCCCAGCCGCCGTAGTCCATCTCGCGCAGGCGTGGGTCCGTGCGCACGACCGCACCGCGGCCGACGATCTCGGCCGTCTCCTGGGCGCGGAACAGCGGGCTGGAGATCACCGCATCGAACGGCACGTGTGCAAGGCGCCGGGCCAGCGCCTCTGCCTGCCGGCGGCCGTCGGCCCGCAGCGACACGTCGATGCGCTGGCCGATGTAGATCTCGGGGTTGGTGATCTCCGTGAGACCGTGGCGGGTGAGGACGATCGTGAGCATCGTGGGACAGTCTAGGGCGACCCGCCCATGCCAGAATGGCGTCCGGAGGTACGAACGACACACCCATGAGCGATCACGACGCAACCGCAGCCCACGGCACCGGTCACGATGACCACGGCCACGACACGGCCACGCTCGGCCCCATCGACTGGAAGATGTGGCTCGTCGGCGTGGTCGGCGTCGTCGCCGGCCTGATCGTCGTCGCCGGGATCGCGCTCTCCACCAGCTTCGCCTTCAACGCCTAGCACCAGCCCGCGCACAAGCGAAGACGCCGGCCGGGAGCAGATGCTCCGCGGCCGGCGTCCGTGTGTCCGGAGGAAGATGGGCCCCTAGAAGAGCCCGACGATGTTGCCGTTCTCGTCGATGTCGATGTTCTCGCCGCCCGGGCGGGAGTTGAGACCCGGCATCGTGCGCATGTCGCCCAGGATCGGGGTCACGAAGCCCGCACCCGCGTAGAGGCGGACCTCGCGGACCGGGATCCGGAACCCGGTGGGTGCGCCCAGGAGCTTCGCATCGTGGCTGAGCGAGTACTGGGTCTTCGCCATGCAGATCGGCAGGTTGCCATAGCCCATCGCCTCGTAGGCGGCGAGCTGCTTGTTGGCCGTGGGGCTGTAGTCCACGCCGTCCGCACCGTAGATGCGGGTGGCGATGGTCTCGATCTTGCCCTTGAGCGGCATGTCGTCCGGGTAGAGCAGCTGGAAGTCCGGCGCGCCCTCCTCGGCCGCGGCCCAGACGGCCTTGGCGAGCTCGATCGCGCCGTTGCCGCCATCGGTGAAGTGCCGGGCCTCGACGGCCGCCTTGGCGCCGGCCGCGAGCGCGACCTCCTTGATGGCCTCGATCTCCTCCTGCGTGTCCGTCGGGAAGATGTTGATCGCGACCACGACCGGCACGCCGAACGCTCGGACGTTTCCGATCTGCTTGGTCAGGTTGGCAGCGCCCTTGCGGACACCCTCGGGGTTGCTCTCGAGGAGGGCCGGGTCGAGCGGCTTGCCCGCGACGATCCTGCCCACGCCGCCGTTCATCTTGAGCGCGCGGATCGTGGCCACGATGACCGCGGCGTCGCACTTCATGCCCGATGCGCGCAGCTTGATGTCGAAGAACTTCTCGGCGCCCATGTCGGCCCCGAAGCCCGCCTCGGTCACGACGATGTCGGAGCCGGCGAGGGCGGCGCGGTCGGCGAGGATGCTGTTGTTGCCGTGGGCGATGTTCGCGAACGGGCCGCAGTGGACGAAGGCGGGGCCGCCCTCGAGCGTCTGCATCAGGTTGGGCTTGAGCGCGTCCTTGAGCAGGACCGCCATCGCACCCGCGACCTTGAGGTCCTCGGCCGTGATCGGGGTGCCGTCGCGCTTGGTGGCCAGGACGATCTTGCCCAGGCGGGCGCGGAGGTCCTTGAGGTCCCTGGCCAGGGCGAGGATCGCCATGACCTCGGAGCCGACCGTGATCACGAACTGGGACTGGCGCGGGTAGCCGTTGTCCTTGCCGCCGAGGCCGACGATGACCTCGCGCAGGGCGCGGTCGCTGATGTCGAGCACGCGCGGCCACAGGACGTTGTTGGCGTCGATGCCCAGCGCGTTGCCGTGGTGGATGTGGTTGTCGATGAACGCCGCGGCGAGGTTGTGCGCGGCGCCGATCGCGTGGATGTCGCCGGTCAGGTGGAGGTTGAAGTCCTCCATCGGGATGACCTGGC
>JBAXFC010000284.1:0-5327 GCA_037140135.1 Chloroflexota bacterium | reverse complement strand
TCCCCGTCCCGAACGCCGGCCAGGGCGGCGCCCAGGTCCCGGCTGCATCGGCCGGCACATCCGGCGGCACCGTCAGCAACGGCAGCGGCGACACGGATCCCGGCGCCTCGCCGTCCGGTGACCGGACCCAGGTCCAGGTGAACACGAGCGCCGCGTCCGACGCACCGGCCAAGGACAAGCAGGCCGGAACGACGGCCGGTGCGCCGGTCGGCGAGCAAGCCCCCGCGACGCCCGCCCCGTGGCTGGCACTCATCGCGGTCGCCTTCCTGGTCTTGGGCCTCGGGCTCGGCGGCCTGCGCCTGGCGGCCCGCCGGATCGCCTGATCTCCGGCCTGCCGGCCCACTGATCCCGCCGGCCCACTGATCCCGCCGGCGGGTGCCGGCCGCGGGTCCTAGGCGCGCAGGGGGAGGACCACGACGAAGCGCGCGCCATCGCCGGGGATGCCGCTGCTCTCCGCCGTCACGGTTCCGCCGTGGGCCACGGCCAGGTTGTAGACGATCGTGAGGCCGAGACCGGAGCCGCCGATGTCCGCGTGGCGCTCGTAGCGGTCGAAGATCCGGGCGATCCGATCCGGCGGGATGCCGTCGCCGGTGTCCCGAACCTCGATCAGCGCCCTCTCCCCATCGGCGCGCACGGCCAGGCGCACGGTGCCGCCGGCGGGCGTGTGGCGCAGGGCGTTGGCGACGAGGTTGGTCATGATCTCGCGGACGCGGACCGGGTCCACGTCGGCCTGGAGCATGGCGTCACCGCCGGCTGCAAGGTCGATGCGCTTCGCGGCCACGAGCGGCGCCTGGGCGGCGACCACGCTCAGGGCGAGATCGGCAAGGTCCGTGGGCTCGCGGTGGAGGGTGAGCGCACCCGCGTCGGCGAGCGAGAGCGTCCGCAGGTCGTCGAGGAGGCGGCTCATCACCCCGGTCTCGGCGAGGAGCGGTGCCAGGTGGTCCTCGTCCATCGGGTGGACGCCGTCGAGCATGGCCTCGATGCCTCCGGCGACCACGGTCAGCGGGGTGCGCAGCTCGTGGGTGACATCAGCCAGCATCGAGGTGCGGGTGTCACGTGAGCGATCGAGCCGCTCGGCCATCGTATTGAGGGAGGTGGCCAGATCGCGGACGGGCCACGGGCCGCGCGCATGCACCCGTACCCCGGGCTCGCCGTCGGCCAGGCGCCGGGTGGCAGCGGCCATCTCGCCGAGCGGGCGGATGGAACGGCCGACCATCCGGGCCATCCAGGCGCCGGAGACCGCGATGACCACCAGGACGGCGATGACCGTGGCGGCCGATGGAGCAGCCGAGGGCGCGGCGACGCCGAGGATCACGCCCGCGACCCACGTCGCGAACGCGGCGAACAGGCCCACGACGACGATGGCCGACACGGCGAAGCAGCCGACGAAGCCTGCGGCGCCGGTCCGTCGATGGCGGCGCCCACGCCGTCCATCCCACGGGCCGGGTCGGTGGGGCGGGATGGGGGAGCTCACCCGGCGGGCTCCACCAGCGCATACCCCACGCCATGGACCGTGCGCACGTGGCGGGTCGAGGCCTCGTCCGGCTCCAACTTGCGCCGGAGGTTGCGGATGTGGCCGTCGATGGCGCGCTCGTAGGTGTCGAGGCTGAAGCCGTGCACGGCGTCGAGCAGCTGGGAGCGGGTCCAGACCCGGCCCGGTTCTCGCGCGAGCGTGGCGAGGAGCTCGAACTCGGTGGGGGTCAGCGTCACGATCCGGCCGGCCACCGTGACCCGGCGCCGGGCGAGATCGAGCTCCAGGTCGCCGGCACCGATCCGCTCGTCGGCGACGACCCGGGCCTCCGCGCGGCGGAGGACGGCACGCACCCGGGCGACCACCTCCTTGGGGCTGAAGGGCTTGACCACGTAATCATCCGCCCCGAGCTCAAGCCCGGTGATGCGGTCGCTCTCGTCGCCGCGGGCGGAGAGGATCACGATCGGGACGTCGGAGTCGCGGCGCAGGGCGCGGATCACGTCGAGGCCGTCCACCTTGGGCAGGCCGAGGTCCAGGACGAGCGCATCGGGACGCCGGGTCCGCGCGAGCGCGAGGGCACCGGCGCCGTCACCGGCGGTGAGCACGGCGAAGCCCGCCTGCTCGAGATAGTCGCGGACGAGGCCCGCGATCCGGGGCTCGTCCTCGGCGACGAGGATGGTGCGCACGTTGGTCTCCGGGAGTTGGCGACGCCGGGCGAGGATACCCGCCCGGCGTCAGGGAGTTGCCGTCAGCCGGCAGCGGGGCCGGTGGGACGGTCGTTCGAGGTGGGGGTGGCGTCCCCGGTTCCGGCCTGGCCGGACGCCCGGCGGGCCTCCTCCTCGTGGAGGCGGCGGTGCGCCTCGGTGACCCAGGCGCGGCGCGCGTCGGCCATCGGGCCGTGAGGGCCCATGGGTCCGCCGGGGCCGAACCCGCCGGGGCCCATCGCGCCGTGCATGCCCCACGGACCGTGGTGCATCCGGCGCCGGCCGAAGATGGCGGTCAGGAACAGGAACGCGAGGAAGCCGAGGAACAGGAAGCCGAAGACGTGGAAGCCGCCGCCCATGATGACGGTGCCACCGGCCGTGCCGATGCTGCTGGCCACCCCGGCCTGGAAGCCGAGGGCACCCGCGGCGAGCGCGACGCCGCCGGTGATGAAGAGGGCAAGAGCTGCGCGCATGTGGGGATCTCCGATGCTGGTGGCCCGTCTCGTCCGGGCCGGTGGTGCTTGACGTGGTCAACACTCGCGCCCTGATGTGCAGAAGTTGTGCGGACGGTGTCGCGGGCTGGTGCAGGCCGCGGCCGGACACGCGCAGGACGAGGATCTCGACGCTGGCCACCCCTCCGGGCCTGCGACCCGAACATGTGTCGAAGACGCCGCCCGCCAGCGTGGCCGGGGAGCGGCTGGACCCACCCCGGGGTGGCCGGACTCCACGCCGGGCGCCCCGTCCCGCTGACGGCCGGCGCACCGGCGCGGCTACACTGGCCGTGACCCAACCCGCCCGACCGGAGCCGATGGAACGCCTGCTGCTGCTCGACGGCAACGGCCTCATCTACCGCGGCTACTACGCGCTGATCGACCAGCCCCTGACCACCTCGAAGGGCGAGCTGGTGACGGCCGTCTTCGGCTTCACGAACATCGTGCTGCGGGCGATCGGGGACGTGAAGCCGGACCACATCGCGGTCGCCTTCGACCTGGGCAAGCCCACCTTCCGGCACGAGCGGTTCGCCGCGTACAAGGCGCAGCGCGAGCGCATGCCCGACGACATGCGCAGCCAGATCCCCCGGGTGCGCGAGGTGGTCGCGGCGCTCGGGATCCCGGTCTACCAGCTCGAGGGGTTCGAGGCGGACGACGTGATCGCCACGCTCGTGGGCCAGGTCCGCGAGGCCGGGCTGGAGGTCACGATCCTGACCGGCGACCTGGACATGCTCCAGCTGGTGGACGACGGGACGCAGCTGATGGTCTCGCTCCGCGGCGGCGTCTCCAACACGGTGACCTACGACCGCGCCAAGGTCGATGAGCGGTGGGGCCTCCGGCCGGACCAGATGCTCGACTACAAGGCGCTCAAGGGCGACACCTCGGACAACGTCCCGGGCATCCCCGGCGTGGGCGAGAAGACCGCGGCCAAGCTGGTCGCCGCGTGGGGCTCGCTCGACAACGCGTACGAGCACATCGATGAGGTCACCCCCGAGAAGCTCCGCGGCCTCCTCGTCGAGCACCGCGAGACGGTGATGGAGAGCCGGGAGCTGATGCGCCTCGTCCGCGACGCGGAGGTCACCTTCGACCCGGAGGCCGGCCGGGTGGGGATGTACGACCGCGAGACGGTGGTCCGGCTCTTCCGCGAGCTGGAGTTCCGGACCCTGATCGACCGGCTGCCGCCGCTGTCCGGGGAGCGCCCGGAGGACGCGGTGGCGGCGATGCGCGAGCTGCGCGACGGTGGCTTCCCGGCCGCCCAGAAGCCCGGCCAGGCGAAAGCTGACGGCACCGCCACGGCCGGCCCCGGGTCCGGCCGCGCCTACACCGGCCCTCGTGCGGGCGGCCAGCTCCAGCTCAGCCTCGACTTCGACCTGGTCTCCGGTCCCGCCGTCCCGTCCGGCGATGCCGACGCAGCCACGCCCGGGGAATCCGGCCCAGCCGGCCCCGTCTCGCCGGAGGAACGCGCCGAGGCACGCGCGGAGGCCCTCGCGCTCGCCGAGGGCGACCTCCCCGGAGCCCTGGCCGCCGTCCTCGAGAACCCCGACCGGATCGAGGTCGTCGGACCTGCCGGGATCGCCGGCCTCGAGCCGTGGATCCGGGCCCAGGCCACCGTGGGCGTGGCGATGATCCTCGACGACCCGCGCCCCCTGGCCGGCACGCCACTCGCGCTCGCGGTCGCCGGTGCCGATGGCCGCGTGATCGCCGCCGAGGGTCCCGATGCGGCCATCGCGCTTCGCCACCTCCTCGAGCAGGCCGGTGCCTGCCTCGTGGGGCACGACGTCAAGCCGCTGCTCACGGCGCGCTTCGCCGAGGAGCCCGCCGCCGTCCCCACACCGGTCGCCTTCGACACCCAGATCGCCGCCTACCTGGTCAACGCCGCGCTGCGGGCGCAGAAGATCGCCGATGTCGTGGCCGAGCGCCTGGATCTCGTCCTGCCGCCGGCTGCCGCGGGGTTCGGGCCTGCTGCCACGGCCGCCTTCGAGGCCCTCGCCGCCCTCGCGGTCCGGCCCAGCCTGGAGCAGGCCCTGCACGACGAGGGCGCGGAGCGCCTGTTCGCCGAGATCGAGCTGCCGCTGATCCCGATCCTGGCCCGCATGGAGGCGGCCGGGATCGCGCTCGACGGGCCCACGCTGGCCGCGCTGGACGTGGAGTTCGCCACGGAGATCGCGCGGCTCGAGGCCGAGGTGTATGCCGCGGTCGGCCACCAGTTCACGATCGGCAGCCCCAAACAGCTGGGCGAGATCCTGTTCGAGGAGCTGCACCTGCCGCACGGCCGCAGGACCAAGACCGGCTACTCCACCGATGCCACCGTCCTCGAGGAGCTGCGGGGCGTCCACCCGGTCATCGGGCCGGTGCTGGACTGGCGGATCTATACCAAGCTGCGCTCCACGTACGTGGAGGCGCTGCCCAACCTGATCGGCCCTGACGGACGGCTGCACACGCTGTTCCACCAGGCCGTCGCGGCCACGGGGCGCCTCTCGTCCTCGGACCCCAACCTCCAGAACATCCCGATCCGCACCCCGCTGGGCCGCCGGATCCGCCATGCGTTCGTCGCGGGCTCCCCGGACACGACGCTGGTCGCCGCGGACTACAGCCAGATCGAGCTGCGGATCCTCGCCCACGTCTCGGGCGACGAGAACCTCGCGGACGCGTTCGCCCGCG
>JBAXFC010000283.1:0-5329 GCA_037140135.1 Chloroflexota bacterium | reverse complement strand
GACGAGGCGACCGCGGCCTGGCTGCGCGAACGGCGCTTCCCGCTCGGCGGCGGCTTGAACGGCCTCGCGGCCCAGCAGGGCGTCGCGGTCCGGACGGCGGACTACCTCGTGGATGGGCGCATCCCCCACGAGCCCGACGACCAGGCCGACGACCGCGACCAGGGCAACACCCACCAGCAGCGGCCGGGCGCCGAGGTCCACGTCGAGCGCCAGGGCGTCGCCGATGGTCCGGAACAGGAGGTTGGGCACCGAGGAGCCGAGGCCCAAGGCCACGACGACCCCGACCACGAGGGCGATCAGGAGGTCCCAGTGGAGGTCCTCCACCTTGAGGCCCGCCAGCACCAGGGCCACGATGCCGCCGACCAGCAGCTCCGTGCCGAGCAGGAGCCCCCAGCCGATCGAGCCGAAGAGCCACTCGCCGGTGAACAGCAGGCCACCGATGGGCAGCAGGAAGGCGAGCAGGATGCCGATCGCGGCGGCCGCAGCGATGCACGCCGAGATCCAGGCGATCTCGCCCTTGATCAGGTTGGCTTCCGCGCGCGCCAGCGCAACGTGCGCCTGTGCGAACGTGATCAGCGCGTCCTTGACGGCGTGGAGCTGGGCGCGCAGGCCCGGCGGTTCGGTGTTGGGCTTCGCGCCCGGCGGGGTGCCGGCGGGCTGTTCGGGGTTCAGCGGACGTCCTCCGGGGCAGTGACAGGTTGGCGGGGGACCGAGGGCATCATACCAGCGCGGTCCCCCCCGGCCCTCAGGAGGGCCTCGCCCGGATCACCTCGTACCCGGCCTGCGATGACACCCGCGCGACCTCGTCGAACCGGTGCTCGCGGAGCATCGCCGCGAGTCCCCGCGGCGGCCACGTCGCCCCGAGCCCCGGGACGCCGGCCGTCTTGCTCTCCTGGTAGCAGTAGATGAGGTCCGAGCCGTACATCAGGATGCCCATCGGACCCTTGCCGTCCTCCACGGGATCACCCGTGCCCGACGACTCCGCGAGCAGCAGGCTCCCGCCCGTCCGCAGGGATCCCCGCAGCCCGTCGAGCACCGGCCCCGGCGTCGTCATGTGGTGGAAGACGTCGAACATGCAGACGAGGTCGAACGAGCCGGCCGGCAGCCCGGCACCGTCCGCCGTGGTGAAGCGCACGTTCTCCAAACCCGCCGCCTCGGCCGACGCGTTGGCTTGCGCAACGACCCGCGCATCAAGGTCGAACCCGGTGAACCGCGACGCGGAGAAGGCCGCGCCCAGCAGCCGGAGCGCCGTCCCGCCGCCGGGACCCACCTCAGCCACGTCGATCCCCGCACGCAGGGCGGCCTCGAGGTCCGGGTGCCCGGCGATCCACTCGGTGAGCAGCAGCTGCTCGTACATCGGCACGTTCACCCGCTCGGGCGCGATGCCCAGGGCCTGGAACTCCTCGGAGCGGATGCCGCGGCCATCACGGATCGCCTGCGCGGCGCGCGGCAGGAGGCCGCCAAGCCCGACGAGCAGGTGGACCACCGCCTCGACATCGAGGGGGGCACCACCCCGCAGGATCCCGACCGCCTCCTCGTCCGGCGCGAACCGGCCGTCCACCAGGGTCGCGTAGCCCGCGGTGACCATCGCGTCGGCCCAGCGCGCGGCGTTGTCGCCGTCCACGCCGGCGGCCGCGGCCAGCTCGTCCGCCGTGCCACCTCCGGCCAGGAGCGCCTGGGTCAGGCCCGTCTCCAGGCCGAGCGCGATCGTCGAGGCCGCGTACCAGCGGGCGACGTCCGAGAAGATGTCGGCAGGCGGGGCCATCGCGGTCTCCAGCGGGGGTGTGGGTGTCTACCTTCGGGCCGCGAGCACCAGCCCGGGCAGATCGATGATCACGATCGTGTCGCGCTCCATCCGGATCAGGCCGTCATCGACCAGGTGGCCCAGCAGCTTGTTCACGCTCTGGCGAGTGCTGCCCACCATGTTCGCCAGCTCGCCCTGGGTGATCGGCCCCTCCAGCCGGACGTCGCCGCCATCGGCCGGGAGACCCTGCTCGTCGGCCAGGCGGACCAGGCGCGCGGCCAGGCGCCCGGCGATGTCGAGGAAATGGAGCTCCTCCACGTGGTTGGTCAGGCGCCGGATCTCGCGGGCGAGCTCCGCGAAGGCGTGGTCCCGGATCGCCGGCGTGTCGTTCACGAGGCGGCGGAACCGGTCTCGCGGCAGCACGAGCGTCTCGGTGGCGTCGATCGCCGTGGCCGAGGCCGAGCGGGGTGCGCCGTCGAGCAGGGCGAGCAGGCCGAAGAAGGCGCCCGGCCGCGCGGTCGTGAGGATCGCCTCCACGCCGCTGTCCGACGGGCTCGAGATCCTCACCCGCCCGGACAGCACGATGTAGAGCGCGTCGCCGGGGTCCCCCTGGTGGAAGATCACCTCGCCGCGCCGGTAGCGGCGCGTCCGGAGCCCGGAGGCCAGCGCCACGAGATCGTCCTCGGCCAGGGCCGCGAACAACGGCACCCACTCGAGGGCGGCGCGGAGCGACCCCGGATCGGCGGCCTGGCGGACCTGGCTCATGGGCGACGCAGGCTCACGGGTGCTGCCTGCCAGTGCGAGCGAACGGACGCCGGCGTGCAGCTCACAGCAATCAGGAGACGGACAGGACCGGTGCCTGGGACGTGGCCGCGCGCACGCTCATGCGCGCCGCGACCAGGCCCGCAACCGCCTCGAGGGCGATCGCTGCCGGTCCCGGCTCGCGCTGGGCCACCGCGGGGATGCCGGCGTCGCCGCCCTGGCGGACCGTGACGTCGAGCGGGATCTTGCCCAGGAAGGTGATGCCGTGCTGCGCCGCGAACCGCTCGCCGCCGCCCCGCCCGAAGATCTCGGTCACATCGCCACAATGCGGGCAGACGAAGGCGCTCATGTTCTCGACCAGGCCGATGATCGGCACGTTGAGCCGCTCCAGCATCGCGAGCGCGCGGCCAACGTCCGAGAGCGCCACGTCCTGGGGCGTGGTCACCAGCACCGTGCCGCTGATCGGCACCGACTGGGCCAGCGTCAGCTGCGCGTCCGATGTGCCGGGCGGCAGGTCCACGACGAGGTAGTCCAGGTCGCCCCACTCCACGTCCCGCAGGAACTGGCTGATGGCGCCGCCGATGAGCGGGCCGCGCCAGACGATCGGCTGGCCCTCGGGCACGAAGAACTGGATCGAGATCGCCTTCACGCCGTGGCGCTCGAGCGGGAGGATCTTGTTGTTGGGGCTCGAGGTGGGCTGGCCGTCGATGCCCAGCATCATCGGGATGTTGGGGCCCGTGATGTCCGCGTCGAGCAGGCCCACGGACGCGCCGGACTTGGCCAGGGCGACCGCGAGATTGACGCTGACCGTGCTCTTGCCGACGCCGCCCTTGCCGGACGCGACCGCGATCACGTTCTTCACGCCCGGCACCAGCTGCTCGGCGGTGCGAGGGGCGGCGCGACGCACGGCCGCGGACCACTCGAGCGCGAGCCCGGTGACGCCGATGGCGGTCAGGGCCCGGCGGACCTCGGCCTCGATCTGGTCCTTGAGGGGGCACGCGGGTGTGGTCAGCTCGATCGTGAAGGCCACGTCGGACCCGGTCACGACCAGATCCTTGACCATGTTCCGGGTCACGAGATCGCCGCCGAGCTCGGGCTCCTGGACGGTGCGGAGGGCGGCGAGGACTGCGGCCTCGGAGATGACACTCATCGGGACAGACACGCTCCAGTGGATGGGCAGCGCGTGGGGAACGTCACGCGGGCAGGGGTAATCCTACCCGCGGGCTGGGGACCTCGCCGCCGGACCGTTGTCCGGGCCCGGCATCGATCTGGGCCCGGGTGGCGATTCCGTGCGATCTTCGGTTGCCTGCGGGTATCGGCGCTGCGAATATCGCAAGGGTTCGGGCGTGATTCGTGCGAGATCGTCGCCTTGACACCCCGAGCGCGTGGGCCATATCGTGCGACCGTCCATCAGCGGCGCAGCGAGTTCCCGCTGCGGAGAAGCGCCGGTCCCGTCCCGTTCGGCGCCCGCCCGCCGGCCTGTCTGGAGTGAGCTCAGCCTGTGCCTAGCGTCGACGTCCGGCTTGTTCAGGTCGCCAAGTCCTACGGGGATGTCGTGGCGGTCGATCACATCGACCTCGATGTCGAGAAGGGTGAGTTCTTCAGCCTCCTCGGTCCGTCGGGCTGCGGCAAGACGACCACCCTGCGCATGATCGGCGGCTTCGAGCAGCCCACCTCCGGGCTCATCGAGCTGCAGGGCGCCGACGTCACCTGGCTGCCCCCCTACCGGCGCCACGTCAACACCGTCTTCCAGAACTACGCGCTGTTCCCGCACCTCACGATCTACGAGAACGTCGCCTTCGGCCTCCGCCGCACCGGCGTCAAGGATGCGGAGGTCAAGACCCGGGTCATGGACATGCTCGCGCTCGTGGAGCTGCCGGGCTACGAGAAGCGCAAGCCCACCCAGATCTCCGGCGGCCAGGCCCAGCGCGTCGCCCTCGCGCGCGCCCTCATCAACCGGCCCGCCGTGCTGCTCCTCGACGAGCCGCTGGGCGCGCTCGACCTCAAGCTTCGCAAGCAGATGCAGGTGGAGCTCAAGCGCATCCAGAAGGAGGTCGGGATCACGTTCATCTACGTGACCCACGACCAGGAGGAGGCGATGACGATGTCCGATCGCATCGCCGTGATGAACAAGGGCCACTACGAGCAGCTCGGCGACCCGGAGACCCTCTACGAGCGCCCGACGACGCGCTTCGTGGCCGGCTTCCTGGGCGTGAGCAACCTCCTGGCGGGCAAGGTCGAGGACTCCGCGGGTGCCGTCCGCCTGGCCGATGGCACCGCAATCCGCGTGCCGGCCTCGGCCATCGCCGGACGCTCAACCGTGGAGGCGGGCGTGCGGCCCGAGAAGATCCGCATGCGCGAGCAGACCGACGAGGTCCCGGCCGGCCACAACCGCCTGGCGGGCACGGTCGTCGACGCCTCGTACATCGGCGTCAGCACCCAGTACATCGTCGAGACCCAGGGCAGCGAGCGGGTCATGGTCTACGAGCAGAACATCGAGCGCGCCACGAAGGCCGAGATGTGGACCCGGGGCGAGAAGGTCCAGCTGACCTGGCTGCCCGAGCACACCTTCGTCGTCGAAGCGTCCGCAACGCCGGCCTCGGGCGAAACCGAGTAGCGGCCCGAGGAGGAGACCGAACCGTGGATCGCACCACCCTCTCGAGCACCCCGATCAGCCGGCGCCGCGTTCTCGCGGGCGGTGCGCTGGCAGGCATGGCCGCGTTCGTCGCCGCCTGCGGCACCAAGGGCACCGTGGCAACCGATGCCCCGGCGACCGCCGCGCCCGCGACGCCGGCCCCGGCCACCGCCGCGCCCGGCTCCGAG
>JBAXFC010000282.1:0-5366 GCA_037140135.1 Chloroflexota bacterium | reverse complement strand
TCGTGATCCAGTGGCCGGCCTCGTAGCGGTCCCAGCTGTCCTGGTCCGCGAGCACCATCTCGACGAGCTCCCAGCCGGCGGCGGTGATCCGCTCGCCGGTGCCGGCCAGCGAGGTGTAGTCGTCCGCCCCGAACCCCCAGGCCGCCAGCGCCTCGGCCGGCGGCTCCTCGATGAAGTACGGCTCACCGGCGAGCACGAAGCCGCCCGGCCGCACCGCGGGCCGCAGGAGCGCCAGCGTGCCGGCGAGACCGCCCCCGATCCACGTGGCCCCCAGGCACGACGCGATGTCATACGCCCCGGCCTCCGCGACGTACGCGCCCGCATCGCCCTGCACGAACGACACGCGGGCCGAGACGCCCAGCTCCGCCGCCCGCTCGACGGCCGCCGCGAGGAACACGCGCGAGAGGTCCACGCCCACGCCACCGCTGCCGAACCACCCGGCCCAGCGGCAGAGCATCTCCCCCTTGCCGCAGGCGAGGTCGAGGATCCGTGTCCCGGGGCCCACGCGCGCGACCTGGCCGAGGAGCCGCAGCTTCTCGTCGGTGAACGGGTCGAGGATCCGGTGGTCGGCCTCGGCGATCTCGTGATCGCGCAGCGACATGGCAGGAACCCCAGGTGCGGCGGTGACGCGGCATTGATCGGACGGTGACGCGGCATTGATCGGACGGTGAACCATGGCGATCATGCCCCCTCCAGACGGGCCCTATCGCCTGTTCCGGGCCATCCCCGGGGGCGTACACTCGGCCGCCTATGGACCTCCATATCGTTGGACCCGCCGCCAGTGCCGGGGAGCGCGCCGCGGTCGATGGCTTCCTCGACGGCCGCATCGGCCCCACGCAGGGCGGATGGGACGGCGGCGTGCGTGACGTGGCCGTGGACGGCCGCATCGCGCGGGGTGGCCACGAGGCGCGCAGCCACCGCGACCTGCTGCTGCCCACCCTCCATGCCATCCAGGACCGGATCGGCTGGATCAGCCAGCCCGCGCTCAACTACGCGTGCCGCCGGTTGACAATCCCGCCCGCCGAGGCCTACGGCGTGGCCTCCTTCTATGCCCTCTTCTCCACGCTGCCGATGCCGCCGGCCGTCGTCCACGTCTGTGACGACATGGCCTGCCGCCTCGCGGGCGCCGAGGAGATCTGCGCGGACCTCGAGCGCACGCTCGGGCCGGCCGGCCACCCCAAGCCCGGCGCCGCGGCGTCCTGGATGCGCAGCCCGTGCCTCGGCCAGTGCGACCGCGCCCCGGCGGCCATGTTCACCTTCGCCGGCGACCCGGTCACCCGGCTCTCCACCGGCCCGCTCGACGCGGCCGGCATCCACCGTCGTCTCGAGGACGCGACCCATCCACATCCGGAGGGCCACGTCCACGGTCTCGACACCGTGGCCACCGCTGAGCGCCTCGAAGCCGTCCGCCAGTTCGCCCCCCAGGCGGGCACGCCGGGCCTGCGGCTGCTCGAGCGGGTCGGCCGGATCGACCCCACCAGCCTCACCGACTACCTCGCCAACGGCGGCTACCGCGCCCTGGGGGAGGCGATCGCGATCGGCCCGGACCGGGTCATCGAGGAGGTCATCACCGCCGAGGTCCTCGGCCGCGGCGGCGCCGCGTTCCCCGCAGGCAGGAAGTGGGCCGCCGCGCGCGCCACCCAGGCCTGGCCCAAGAACATCGTCTGCAACGCGGACGAGGCGGAGCCCGGCACCTTCAAGGACCGGATCATCCTCGAGGAGGACCCGTTCGCCCTCGTCGAGTCGATGACCATCGCGGGCTTCGCCGTCGGCGCGGAGCTCGGGTTCGTCTACCTGCGCGGGGAGTACCCGCTGGCCGAGGAGCGCCTGCAGAACGCGATCGACGCGGCGCGCGCCAAGGGCCTGCTCGGCGGAGACGTCATGGGTGGCGGCTTCGCCTTCGACATCGAGATCCGGCGCGGCGGCGGCGCCTACGTCTGCGGCGAGGGCACCGCGATCTACGAGAGCATCGAGGGCAAGCGCGGCGAACCGCGCAACAAGGCCGCCCGCTCCACCACCGCCGGCCTGTTCCAGAAGCCCACGGTCCTCAACAACGTGGAGACCCTGGCCAACATCCCGGGGATCATCCTCGAGGGCGGCAGCGTGTACGCGGCCCTCGGTACCCGCGGCTCCAACGGCCACAAGCTGTTCAGCATCTCGGGCCACGTCGCCCGCCCCGGCGTCTACGAGGCGGAGTTCGGGATCACGCTGCGCGACCTGATCGAGATGGCCGGCGGCGTGCCCGGCGGCCGCAAGGTCAAGGCCGTCAACCTCGGCGGGGCCGCGGGCGCCTTCGTGGGACCCGAGGCCATGCACATCCCGCTCACCTTCGAGGCCACGAAGCAGCTGGGCGTCACCATCGGGGCGGGCGCCGTGGTCGTCTTCGACGAGACCACCGACCTGCTCGACATCCTGCGGCGGATCGCCGCGTTCTTCCGGGACGAGTCCTGTGGCCAGTGCGTCCCGTGCCGGGTCGGCACCGTCCGCCAGGAGGAGCTTCTCGCACGGCTCGCCGCCCGCGCGCCGCGCGGCTCCGTCGCCGATGAGCTGGCCCTCCTCGAAGACCTCGGCCAGGTCCTGCGGGACGCCTCGATCTGCGGTCTCGGCCAGACCGCCAACGACGCCCTGCGCACGGGCATCCGGCTCGCGGAGGTGGGAGCGTGACCCAGGCGCCCAGGCCGATCTACACGGGCGTCGACCCCGTCATCTTCACCACCCAGCCGGCGCGCTCTCCGGTCCTGCCCGGGCCGCCCCCCGCCCGCGAGCCCCGCGTCGTCGAGATGACCATCGACGGCGTGCCGGTCACCGTTCCCGCCGGCTCCTCGATCCTCGACGCGTGCCGCGCCCAGGGCATCGACATCCCCACGCTCTGCACCCTGTCCACGCTCGCGCCCGAGGGCGTCTGCCGGATGTGCGTCGTGGACACCGGCGCCAAGGCACTGACGCCGTCTTGCTCGGCCAAGGTCAGCCAGGGCATGACCGTCGAGACCGAGAACGACAAGGTCCGCCACTCGCGCAAGCTGGTGCTGGAGCTGCTGGGCTCGTCGGTTGACGTGGACCTCGCGGGTCCCACGCTGCCGGACGGGACGATCAAGGGCTACATGGAGCGCTACGGCGCCAACCCGTCGCGGTTCGGGCCTGCCGGAGCGCCCGCCCGCGCCAACGAGCGCGATGCCCGTCACGCCGGCCACCATGGCGATCCCGATCCCGCCGCCGCGGAGACCGTCGCCCAGCCGGTCAAGATCGACAACGACCTCTTCGTGCGCGACTACGGCCGCTGCATCCTCTGCTACAAGTGCGTCGAGGCGTGCGGCGTGGACGCCCAGAACACGTTCGCGATCTCGGTCGCCGGGCGCGGCTTCGACGCCCGCGTCTCGACGGAGTTCAACGTCCCGCTCGACGAGTCGGCGTGCGTCTGGTGCGGCAACTGCATCAACGTCTGCCCCACGGGCGCCCTGATGTTCCGCTCCGAGCACGAGCTCCGCGAGAGCGGCGCCTGGGACGAGGCGAAGCAGTCCGTCACCCAGACCATCTGCCCGTACTGCGGCGTCGGCTGCACCCTCCAGCTCCACGTCCAGGACAACCGGATCGTGAAGGTCCTCTCGCCCGCCGACTCGCACGTGACCGGCGGCAGCCTGTGCGTGAAGGGCCGCTTCGGGTTCGAGTTCGTGCAGATGATGCCGAAGGGATCGCGCCGGGAGGGCTAGATCCCGGGTGCCGGTCTTCGGCGCAGGATCGCCCCACGCAGCCGGGCAGTTTCCGCGCGTTGATCAGCCGAGCAGCTTCGACGCGCTGGCCAGCGTGCGCACGAGGCCCCAGGCCAGGGGCAGGCCTACCGCCGTCCAGGCGAGCAGCACCAGCACCCGGGATGTCGGCCGGCCGGCTGGTGGCTCCACGCCATCCGGACCGTTGGCCGCCTCGCCCCCGACCGGCACCTGGTCGTGGGCCAGGCGCTTCTCCTCGGCGAGCTCCTCGGGGGTCATGAAGTGGCGAGCGGCCACGGGCCGGACCAGGAGGTTGGCGATGAGCCCGATCCCGAGCATCGCCACCAGGATGTACATCGTCCGGTCGTAGGCCTGGGCTCGCGGCACGCCCAGGCTGAGCTGGTAGTCGCGCATGTAGTTCACGATCACGGGGCCCAGGATGCCGGCGGTCGCCCACGCCGTGAGCAGCCGGCCATGGATGGCGCCGACCATCTGCGTGCCGAACAGGTCCGCCAGGTAGGCCGGAACGGTTGCGAAGCCGCCCCCGTACATGCTGACGATCACGCACAAGGAGGCCGCGAACAGGACCATGGCACCCGCGGAGGCGCTCGCGGGGACGCCGGCGTAGAGCAGCCCGCCGAGGACGAAGAAGACCAGGAACGTCCGCTTGCGGCCGAGGCGGTCGGAAAGGCTGGCCCAGCCGAGCCGGCCGCCGATGTTGAACACGCTCAGCAGGGCCGTGAACCCGGCCGCGACGCCGGCGATCGCCGCCAGCTGCGTGGCGTCCAGGAGGTCGTAGCCGGCCGGGACACCGATGAGCACCCCGCCGAAGACCTCCTGGAGCATGGGGCTCGCCATCCCGATCACACCGATCCCGGCCGACACGTTCATGCACAGCACGATCCACACGAGCCAGAACTGCGGGGTGTGCGTGACACGGCGGACATGGACGTGGCCGGAGGTGACAAGCGCGCTCCGCGCCTGTGGCGGCGGGGCGGTCCAGCCCTTGGGAGCCCAGCCGGGCGGCGGCACGCGATAGGTCAGGGCCCCGCCGGTCATGAACACGGCGTAGGCGATGGCGAGCACCACGAAGGTCGGGGCGACCCCCACGCTGCTCGACGAGGCGAATCGTCCCATCAGTTCCGCGGCCAGCGGCGAGCCCACCATGGCGCCGCCCCCGAAGCCCATGATCGCAAGCCCGGTCGCCATACCGCGCCGGTCCGGGAACCACTTGATGAGCGTGCTCACCGGCGAGATGTAGCCCAGGCCGAGGCCGATGCCGCCGATCACCCCCGACCCGAGCAGCATGAGCCAGAACTGGTGGAACGAGACGCCGACGGCCGAGATGAGCAGCCCGCCGCACCAGCAGGCCGCACTGACCAGGCCCGCCTTGCGCGGCCCCGCCCGCTCCAGCCAGCCGCCCCAGAGCGCGGCCGAGCTGCCCAGCATCACGAAGAACAGGGTGAACAGCCAGCCGAGCGTGGAGACCCGCCAGTCGCAGTCCCGCGTGAACAGCTCCGCCAGGATCGAGACCTCCGGTCCGCAGGTGAGCGGCCGGCTCACCCCGATCGCGCGCGAGAGCGGCAGCCAGAACACCGAGAACCCGTACGCCATGCCGATGCACAGGTGGATCGCGAGCGCGGCGGGCGGCACCAGCCAGCG
>JBAXFC010000281.1:0-5379 GCA_037140135.1 Chloroflexota bacterium | reverse complement strand
TACCATCACCGTCCCATGCCCCAGCCCTCCGACACCCCGCTTATCCATGCCCGCGGCCTGACCAAGCGATTCGGGACGTTCACCGCCGTTGACGCGGTGGACTTTGACGTGGCGCCCGGCGAGAGCTTCGGGTTCCTGGGGCCCAACGGCGCGGGCAAGACCTCGACGATGCGGATGATCGCGTGCACGTCGCCGGTGACCGCGGGCGAGCTGAGCATCCTGGGCCTGGACCCCGCCACCGATGGGTCGCAGATCCGCGGCCGCCTCGGCGTGGTGCCCCAGCAGGACACGCTCGACACGGAGATCTCCGTCCGGGACAACCTCGTGATCTACGGGCGGTACTTCGGGCTGTCGCGGGCTGAGTCGGCAGCGCGCGCGGCCACGCTGCTGGACTTCGCGCAACTCACGGAGCGTGCGAACGACAAGGTGGACCCGCTCTCGGGCGGCATGAAGCGCCGGCTCACGATCGCCCGGGCGCTGATCAACCAGCCCTCGATCCTGCTGCTGGACGAGCCGACGACCGGCCTCGACCCGCAGGCACGCCACCTCCTCTGGGAGCGCCTGTACCGGCTCAAGCAGCAGGGCGTGACGCTGGTCCTGACCACGCACTACATGGACGAGGCGGAGCAGCTCTGCGACCGGCTCGTGGTCATGGACAAGGCCAGGATCGTGGCCGAGGGGTCGCCGCGCTCGCTGATCGACGAGTACGCGACGCGCGAGGTCACCGAGCTGCGGTTCCCGGTCGGCGTCCAGGAGACGCTCACGGTTGAGCTCGAAGGGCTCGGGGAGCGGGTGGAGCGGCTCCCGGACCGGATCCTCGTCTACTCCGATGACGGCGAGGCGGCCGCGGCCGCCGCCCACCAGCGCGGTCTCACGCCGCAGACGGTGCTGGTCCGCCGAGCCTCGCTCGAGGACGTGTTCCTGCGGCTCACCGGCCGGACGCTCGTGGACTGATGGCGGTCGCGGAGCTCCCGGGAGCGCCCCACCGCGGCTCCTTCGCCGGGTTCGCGGCCGCGTACGAGCACGCCTGGCTCCTGTACCGGCGCACATGGCGCGGCTCGATCTTCGGCAACTTCGCCCAGCCGGTCCTGTTCCTCGTGGCGATGGGGATGGGCCTCGGCGCATACGTGGACAAGGGGGCGGGCGCCTCCGCGCTGGGTGGCGTCTCGTACCTGCAGTTCCTGGCGCCCGCGCTCCTCGTCTCGACGGTCATGCAGGGCGCCGTCTTCGAGGCCACGTTCCCGATCCTCGCGGGCTTCCACTGGGTCCGCCGGTTCCACGCGATGTACGCCACGCCCCTGGGGCCGTTCGCGATCGCCGCGGCGCAACTGGCCTGGATCGCGACCCGCGCGACGCTGGTTGGCACGATCTTCTGCGTCGTGATCATCGGGTTCGGGGCGGCCGCGACGCCCGGGATCGTGCTCGTGATCCCGGTTGGCACGCTGACGGCCTTCGCCTTCGCTGCGCCGATCGCCGCGTACATGGCCACCCAGCGCGACACGTCGGCCTTCAACTCGATCTGGCGCTTCGGCATCACGCCGCTCTTCCTGTTCAGCGGCACGTTCTTCCCGATCGACCGCCTGCCCGATTTCCTCCAGCCGGTGGCCTGGATCCTGCCGCTCTGGCACGGGGTGGACCTCGGGCGGGCGCTCGCGCTCGGGACGGTGATGGACAACCTGCCGCTGCAGATCGCGCACGTCGTGATCCTGCTCGCGGTGGCGGTGGCCGGGATCGCGGCGACGTTCTGGTCGTTCCGCCGCAGGCTCCAGGTCTGAGCGCGATGAGCACCCTGCTTGCGATGGGTCGCGTCCTGCCGGTGGCGATGTTCGGCAGCCGCCGGGCGCTGCTCATGATCGAGCGCAACCTGCTGATCTCCAAGCACAACTGGCTGATGATCCTGTCCGGGTTCTTCGAGCCGCTCTTCTACCTGCTCTCGATCGGCATCGGCATCGGCGGGATGATCGGCACCGTGGCAGGCCCCGACGGCCAGGAGATCCCGTACGCGTTGTTCGTGGCGCCGGCGCTCCTCGCGACCGCCTCGATGAACGGCGCCATCGCGGAGTCCACGTTCAACTTCTTCTTCAAGCTCAACTACGAGAAGACGTACGACGCGATCCTCGCCACGCCGATGTCGCCCGGCGACGTGGCCCTCGGCGAGATCGGCTGGGCCGTGCTCCGCTCCACGCTGTACGCCCTGGGCTTCATGGTCGTCATCCTGGTGATGGGCCTGCTGCGCTCGCCGTGGGCGCTGCCCGCGGTGCCGTGCGCCACGCTGCTGGCCTTCGCGTTCGCGGCGGTGGGCATGGCCGCCACCACGTACCTGCGCTCGTGGCAGGATTTCGACCTGATCAACCTCGTGGTGCTGCCGCTGTTCCTGTTCTCGGGCACGTTCTACCCGATCTCGTCCTACCCGGACGCGCTGCGCGTCTTCGTCATGGCGACGCCGCTCTGGCAGGGGACGGACCTGATCCGCGCGCTGGTCACCGGGTACATCGAGCCGTCGATCCTGTGGCACGTGGTGTACCTGGGCCTGATGGGGCTCGCGGGCCTCGCGGTGGTGGGCAAGCGCCTCGACAAGGTGCTGCTCAAGTAGACCGCGGTCGCCGGCAACCCACGCTGGACTGCCAGTCCTCACGGCGAGGCACCGAACGTCGCCGGTTGGGCCCCGGGGCCACCATCAGACCGGAATCGGGCCGGACAGGGCCGCCGGCGGCCCTGAAACGGACCCGCGCTCCGGCGCGTCGGCCCGCCCGGGGCGCGCAATCGGCCCGCCAGCCCCGTCGGCGGCACCTTCTGCGAACCCTCGCTACGATCGGCGCGGAATGCCCATCGCCGATCCGCGCGCGGCCGCCCACGCCGCCCGCGACCTGCCGCAACTCGACGCCGCCATCGGGGCCTGCGACGCCTGTCCGCGCCTCGTCGCGTGGCGGGAGGAGCAGGCGCACCACAAGGTGGCCCGCTTCCGCGACGAGTCCTACTGGGCGCACGCCGTCCCCGGCTACGGCCCATCGAACGCGCGCATCCTGCTCGTCGGGCTGGCCCCCGGCGCCCACGGCGCCAACCGGACCGGCCGCGTCTTCACCGGGGATGCCTCGGGTGACTTCCTGTGGCGCGCTCTTCACGCCACGGGCCTGGCCGATCGCCCCGTGAGCCGGCGCGCCAGCGACGGCCTCGAGCTGTTCGGTGTCCGGGTCGCGGCCGCCGTCCGCTGCGCTCCCCCCGCCAACAAGCCGACGCCCGAGGAGCAGCACGCCTGCCGCCCGTACCTGGTGCGCGAGCTGGCGCTCCTCGAGCAGCTCCGGGTCATCGTCCCGCTGGGCGCCATCGGCTGGGACGCCACCCTGCGCTCGCTGGCCGCGACGGGCCACAAGCTCCCGTCGCCCAAGCCGCGGTTCGGGCACGGCGCCGAGGTGGAGATCGGGCCGTACACACTCCTCGGCACCTACCACCCCAGCCAGCAGAACACGTTCACGGGTGTCCTCACCCAGCCGATGATGGAAGCGGTCTTCGCTCGCGCCGCCACGCTCGCAGGCCTGGATCCGGAGATCCCCACCGCTCCCGTCGCTGCGAGCCGATAGACTCAGCAGTCCCATGGCAGCCGAGCGCGATTTCTACGAGGTCCTGGGCGTCGAACGCAACGCGTCCGACGCGGACATCAAGCGCGCGTTCCGCAAGCTCGCCCAGCAGTGGCACCCCGACGTCAACACGGACCCCGCGGCCGCCGACCGGTTCAAGCAGGTCAACGAGGCCTACCAGGTCCTCTCGGATGCCCAGCGCCGCCAGCAGTACGACATGTTCGGCCGGGCCGGGGTCAACGGCGGCGGTGGGGCGGGCGGCGGCGACCCGTTCGGCCAGGCGGGCTTCGGTGGCTTCTCCGACATCTTCGATGCCTTCTTCGGCGGCTCGATGGCAGGGGCCGGCCGGCGCGCCCGCCCCAGCCAGGGCTCCGACCTGCGCTACGACCTCCGGATCTCCTTCACCGAGGCCGTCCTGGGCACCGAAAAGGAGATCGAGTTCCCGGTCCTCGGCCGCTGCGACACCTGCGGCGGATCGGGCGCCAAGGCGGGCTCCACGCCCATCAGCTGCACCGCGTGCAACGGCCGCGGTGAGGTCCGGAGCGTCCGCCAGACGATGCTCGGCCAGATGGTCAACGTCCAGCCGTGCCCCCGCTGCCGCGGCGAGGGCAAGACCGTGGACAGCCCCTGCGAGCCCTGCCGTGGCGAGGGCCGGACGGAGCGGCGCCGCAGCCTGCGGGTGAACATCCCGGCCGGCATCGACGAGGGCCACCAGATCCGGCTCTCCAACGAGGGCGAGGTGGGTCCGCGCGGCGGCCCGCCCGGGAGCCTCTACGTCGCCGTCCACGTCGCGGACCACGTGAGCCTCACGCGCGAGGGGACGGAGCTCTTCTACGAGGCGCAGCTCTCCATCGCCCAGGCCGCGCTCGGCACGAGGCTGAGCGTGCCCACCGTCGATGGCGAGGACGCAGAGGTCGAGATCAAGCCCGGCACCCAGCCCGGCACCGAGATCAAGCTCAAGGGCCGGGGCGTGCCCCACCTGCGGCGCGCCTCCACGCGCGGCGACCTGCACGTCATCGCCAACGTCGTCGTGCCCACCAGGCTCAGCAAGCGCCAGCGCGAGCTGCTCGAGGCGTACGCCAAGGAGGGCGGCGAGACCGTCTCCGCGGGCGGCGGCCTGCGCGAGAAGCTGGGCCTCTAGGTGGGGCAGGGGACCACGCCCCCGGACCCGCTCGACGGAATCGACCTCGAGGCCGAGGCCGCCACCAAGGGCGCCTGGCTGGAGGTCTCGGTCGCCGCGGACCACGAGGCCGTGGAGGCCGTGAGCGAGATCCTCTCCCGCGCGGCCCCCGGGGGCACGAGCGTGGAGCCTGCCTTCGAGCTGGTCGAGGACGGCCTGGCCGCCCGCGTGGACCTCGCCCGGCCCGCGCTCGTGCGGGCCAACCTCCCGATCCTCGACCCGGCCACCGTTCGTGCCGCCGTCGCCCGGGCGGAGCGCGAGCTGGGCCACCTCCAGGCCTTCGGCCTGCGGCCGATCGGCGACATATCGGCGCGCGTCCTGCATGAGGACGATTGGGCGAACGCGTGGAAGGTCCACTTCCCGGTCCTGCGCATCGGCCGCCGGATCGTCATCCGGCCCACCTGGCGGCGACACCGCCGAGAGCCCGACGACGTCGTCCTCGCGCTCGACCCGGGCATGGCCTTCGGCACCGGCCTCCACCCGACGACCCGCCTCTGCCTCGCGACCCTCGAGTCGCTCGCGGACCGGGGCCAGATCGAGCACGGCGCGGCCGACGGCGGTCCTGCCCGGGTGATCGACGTCGGCTCCGGGTCCGGGATCCTCGCCATCGCTGCCGCCCGCCTC
>JBAXFC010000280.1:0-5399 GCA_037140135.1 Chloroflexota bacterium | reverse complement strand
CCGATGCCCACCGCGGGCCCGTGCCTGATGCCCACCGCGGGCCCGTGCCTGCTGTCCGCCTCGAAGGCGTGACCAAGCGCTACGGCGACGTCACCGCGGTTGCCGGCATCGACCTCGAGATCGCCGACGGCGAATTCTTCTCGATGCTGGGCCCGTCGGGGTCGGGCAAGACGACGACCCTGCGCATGATCGCGGGCTTCGAGCT
Organism: Chloroflexota bacterium; assembly: GCA_037140135.1. Taxonomy (GTDB): domain Bacteria; phylum Chloroflexota; class Limnocylindria; order Limnocylindrales; family CSP1-4; genus CAIXZV01. The sequence continues at coordinate 5,194 of JBAXFC010000280.1, read as the reverse complement.
GCCGACGACCGGCCGCGTCCTGCTCCACGGTAGCGATGTCACCACCAGGGCCCCCTTCGAGCGCGACGTCAACACCGTCTTCCAGGACTACGCCCTCTTCCCCCACATGACCGTGGGCGAGAACGTGGCGTACGGCCTGCTCGTGCGCAAGGTGGCCAGGCCGGAGCGCGAGCGCCGGGTCGCCGAGGCGTTGCGGATGGTCCGCCTCGAGGGGTACGACCGCCGCAAGCCGGGCCAGCTCTCGGGCGGCCAGCGCCAGCGCGTCGCCCTCGCGCGCGCCCTCGTCAACCGTCCGCGCGTGCTCCTCCTCGACGAGCCGCTGGGCGCGCTCGATCTCAAGCTCCGCGAGGAGATGCAGATCGAGCTGCACCAGATCCAGCAGCAGGTCGGCATCACGTTCATCTACGTGACGCACGACCAGGAGGAGGCCCTGACGATGAGCCACCGCATCGCGGTGTTCAACCAGGGGCGTATCGAGCAGGTCGGCGCACCGGCCGACGTCTACGAGCGGCCGGCGACGCGGTTCGTCGCGGGCTTCGTGGGCACGTCGAACCTCATCGGCGGCGATACGGCCGTCGCCATCACCGGTCGCCGTGGCCTGTTCACGGTCCGGCCCGAGAAGATCCGGCTCGCCGACGAGGACGCTCCCGTCGGCGGGGACGAGTACGGAGCGGCAGGGCGCATCCGGAGCGTGGTGTACCTCGGTCCCGACACGCGCTACCACGTGGCGCTCGAGGCCGGCGGCGAGCTGGTCGTCACGCAGCAGAACCTTGCGACCTCCTCCATGGAGGCGCTTGCTCAACAGGGGCGCGCTGTCCGCCTGGTGTGGAAACGGCAGCATCATCGCGAGGTCGCGGACGGCTCGTAGGGCCGGGCGGCGGAGCGGGGAGGAGGAGGCAGGGGACATGCGCAAGCAGATCCTCGTTCTGGGCGCGGTCGCCGCGCTCGTTGTTGGCGCCTGCGGTGGAGGCGGCACGTCCGGCAGCCCGGCACCGTCGCTGCCGACGTCGGTGGGCGCCGGAGAGGGCGCCCTGAGCCTGGTCGAGTGGGCCGGGTACGTGGTGGGCGGACACGCAGAGACCGTCCCGGATGGCGGCTACGACTGGGTCACGCAGTTCGAGAAGGACACCGGCTGCATCGTCACGGTCAAGCAGGGCCTCGATTCGGCCAACATGGTCCAGCTCATGAAGACGGGCGAGTACGACGGCGTCTCCGCCTCGGGCGACGCGACGCTGCGCCTCATCGCCGGTGGCGATGTCGTGCCGGTGAACACGGATCTGATCCCCAACTACAAGGATGTGTTCGCGGGCCTCAAGGGCCAGAACTACAACACCGTCAACGGCCAGGCGTACGGCGTGCCGCACGGGCGCGGCGCCAACGTCCTCATGTACTCCAAGTCCGCCGTCACCCCGGCTCCGGACAGCTGGGGCGCCGTCTTCGACGCCGGCAGCCCCTACAAGGGCAAGGTCACCGCCTACAACTACGCGATCTACATCGCGGACGCGGCGATCTACCTGATGGCCACCAAGCCCGACCTCGGGATCAAGAACCCGTACTCCCTCGACGACAAGCAGCTCGCGGCCGCCGTGGACCTGCTCAAGGCGCAGAAGTCGCTGATCGGCAAGTACTGGGGCACCGCCCAGGAGGAGATCGACGGCTTCGCCAACGGCGACATGGTCATCGGCACCGCGTGGCAGTACCAGGCCAACGTGCTCAACACCGACACGGAGACCGTCGGCTCCGTCCTGCCCAAGGAGGGCTCCACGGGCTGGTCGGACACATGGATGCTCTCGTCCAAGGCGAAGCACCCCAACTGCATGTACAAGTGGATGAACTGGATCATCTCGCCGCTGGCCAACGCCCAGGCGACGATCTGGTTCGGCGAGGCCCCCGTGAGCCAGCCTGCCTGCGACGAGGCCGAGAAGCTCTCGCCCGGACACTGCGCCGCCTTCCACGCCAGCGACGAGGCCTACTTCAAGAACGTCTGGTACTGGAACACGCCAACCAAGAACTGCCTCGACGGCCGGGGTGCCGTCTGCACGGACTTCGATGCGTGGACCAAGGCCTGGACGGAGATCACCGGCTCCTAGGCCGGCACCCTCTGACGCTGACCACGGGCCCCCGGCGCGCGACGAGCGCCCGGGGGCCCGTCCAACCCCGGACGGATGCCCTCCCGACGACCGCCGATGACCACCCGATGACCACCGAGCACGCCCCGCTGCCGATGCCCGCGTCCTCGCCGCAGCGACGGCTGGCCGGGCTCATGCACCGTCACCCCCGGGCGCGGCTTGCATCGCTGCTGGCTGCCCCGCTCGGCTGGCTCGTGCTTGCCTACATCGGGTCGCTGGTCCTGTTCCTGGTCTCGTCGTTCTGGTCCGTGGACTCGTTCACGGGCAACATCGTCTACCAGCCCAGCCTGGACAACTACGTCGAGATCCTGACCACCGAGGTCTACCGGACCATCGCCGTGCGCACCGTGCTCATGGCCGCGCTGGTCTCACTGACCACGGTGGCCCTGGGCTTTCCGATCGCCTTCTACATGGCCAAGCTCGCCTCGGCGCGGACGCGCGGCCTGCTGGTCGTGTCGATCCTGCTGCCGCTCTGGTCCGGCTATCTCGTCAAGGTCTACGCCTGGCGCCTGATCCTCTCCGAGAGCGGCGTGCTCAACGGGATCCTCGCGCCGCTCGGCCTCCACGGCCCGGGCTACGGCGACGTGGCCGTCTGGATCGTCGAGACCTACCTCTGGCTGCCGTACATGATCATCCCGATCTTCGCGGGCCTCGAGCGGGTCCCGGGGTCCCTCCTCGAAGCCTCGTCCGACCTGGGCGGGCGAACCCTCGCGACGTTCCGGCGCGTGATCCTGCCCCTCGTCCTGCCCTCGATCATCGCGGGCTCGATCTTCACCTTCAGCCTGACCCTGGGCGACTACATCACGCCCACCCTGGTCTCCAACACCAAGTTCCTGGGCAACGTCATCTACGACTTCCTGGGCGTCGCCGGCAACCAGCCGTTCGCGGCCGCCTACGCGATGGTGCCGGTCGTGATCATGATCGTGTACCTGCTCGTGGCCCGGCGCCTGGGCGCCTTCGAGGCCCTCTGATGCAGCTCTCGCGCGGCACGCGGATCGCCCTCCGGATCGTCTCGGCGCTGATCCTCGCGTTCATCTACGTGCCCATCCTGGTCATCGTCCTGTACTCGTTCAACGCAAAGGGCGTGGCCACCTGGCCCATCGAGGGGCTGACCCTCCAGTGGTACGCGAAGGCGTTCGCGGACGAGGGGATCCGCAAGGCGGTCGCGACGTCCGTGGCCGCGGCGCTCGGAGCGACGATTGTGGCCCTGGTCCTGGGCACGCTGATCGCCTTCGCCGTCGGGCGCTACCGGTTCTTCGGCCGCGAGACGATCTCGTTCCTCGTGATCCTGCCCATCGCGCTGCCGGGCATCATCACGGGCATCGCGCTCAACAACGCGTTCCGCACAATCGGCACGGAGCTGGGCCTGCTCACGATCATCGTGGGCCACGCCACCTTCTGCATCGTGACCATCTACAACAACGTGATCGCGCGCCTGCGGCGGACCTCGGGCTCGTTCGAGGAGGCCTCCGCGGACCTGGGTGCCGACACGTTCCGCACCTTCCGACGCGTGACCCTGCCGGCGATGCGGACGGCGCTGGTGGCGGGAGCGCTGCTCGCCTTCGCGCTCTCCTTCGACGAGATCATCGTCACCAACTTCACCGCGGGCGCAGGTGTGCAGACCCTGCCGATCTGGATCTTCGCGAACTACTCCCGGCCCAACCAGCTGCCGCTGGTGAACGTGGCCGCGGTCTTCGTGCTGGCCCTCTCGATCATCCCGGTCTACCTCTCGACGCGGATCACCCACGGCGAGGGGGCGTCCCGGACCTGACCGGCCCGGGGCCACAACGGGAAGCCGCTACCAGCGGCGGGCGTGCGCCGTGGGCACGACATCGGCGGGCATCACGCGTGCCACCGCTTGGCCCCGACCTCGCCGATCAGCAGCACGAGTGCCGGCAGGAGCGCAAAGAGGGCAATCGCAGCGCGTGTCGACGCGCCCCGGACATGAACGAGCATCCCGACGATCCTCCGCCCTTTCCAGGGCGACCAGCCCGCATCCGGCCCTGTCGTGTGTGCCCGGCCGGCGACTGCGGGAGGTGGAGTATCGGGATGCCCACTTACGCGCGACTTATCCCAGCCCCGGCCGAGCGACACGGCGCCAGGGACGCCCGAAGGCGCCCGAAACTACATCCCCTGCGGCTCGTAGCCCGGGTCGAGGTACTTCGCGGGATCGTCCTTGAACTCGAGCAGGCAGCCCTTGCCGCAGAACCAGTACGTCGTCCCCTCGTGCTCGAGAGAGAGCTTGGACGTCTCGGTGTCCACGTCCATGCCGCAGACCGGGTCCTTCGCGATCGCCATGGGGCGCTCCTTGCAGATGATGACAATGCCGTTGCCACCGAGGCTAGCGCAGGTTCGCGACGCGGACCCGGCGTCGGAGTAGCATCGGAGGCGATGGATGAGCCCGACGCTCCCCTGCCCCCGCGCGAGATCCTCACGGTCGAGCGCGAGCGTGTCCTCGCGGAGATCTCCGGCCTGACCATCGAGGGGCCCGGCCAGATGACCTACGGCTCGCAGGCCGCCGCGGCAACCCACGTCTTCGAGCAGCAGCGGGACCTCGCGCTCCGGGACCACGCTCGCGCCCACCTCGCCGCCATCGAGGACGCACTCCGCCGGCTTGATGCCGGCGCCTTCGGGCGGTGCACCGCCTGCGGGCGCGATATCGCGCCGGAGCGCCTCGAGGCGGTCCCCTGGGCGGCCCTCTGCATCGACTGCCAGCGCGCGAAGGGCCGCCGCTAGGTTCCCGCAACCGGCCGCGGACCCGGCCGCGCCCGCCACGGGCGACGTCGCGGGCGACGGGACGTGGAAGCGGCTCGCGACGCCGCTGTCCTGGACGCCCGCAGCGGACCGCACGGGCGCCGTGCTCGCCGCATACGACAGCGCCGGCACGGGCGCGTTCCGCCTGGACGACGCCGCCGTCTGGGACCAGGGCAGCCCGGACCTCGGCGTGACGGCCTCGGAGACCGTGTACAGCGCCGACGGCGCCATCACCGCGTCCGTGCTGCCGCCCGGCGTCCCCGGGACGGACGAGCCCATGGTGACCGCCACGGCGCGCGACGCCCTGCTCC
>JBAXFC010000279.1:0-5415 GCA_037140135.1 Chloroflexota bacterium | reverse complement strand
AGGTTGAACTGGTCCACGCCCGCGGCCGCGAGCCGTCGCAGCTTGGCGAGATGGTCGGGCACCTCGCCGATGATCGAGAAGCGGTCGGCGATCTCGTCGCTCACGAACGCCGCGTTGGTGGAGCCCACCTCGGCGTGGTGGCGGTAGTCGTATCCCCGGCGCTCGCCCACGTAGCCGGTGAGAGCCTCGGGGAGATCCGCGGGGTCGTACCGGTTCACGAGATCCACCACGTGATTGCTGACGAGGGCCGGGAACCAGCGGGTCCGGTCCCGGGCGTCCGCGATGTCGCCGACGTGGGCGGGGGCGGCGGCCATCACACCCACGGCATCGGGATCGCGGCCGGAGGCGATGGCGGAATCACGGACCTGCGAGGCGAACCAGCGGACCAGGTCCGGATCGCCGATCTGGAGCATGGCGCCGTCCGCGATGCGCCCGGTGAGCTTGAGCGCCACCGGCCCGTAGCCCGCGATCCAGACCGGGAGGCGGTGGCCGCCCGCCCACGGCAGCTCGAGCATCGTGCCCTCGAACTCGATCGAGCGGCCCTCCACCAGCGCGCGGATCACGTGGACCGCCTGCTCGAGGTCCTTCATCGTCGTGGGCGCCTTGCCCAGGACGCGACGTGCGGAGTCCCCCCGGCCGATGCCGAGATCCATGCGGCCGCCGGAGATCTCGTTGAGGACGGCGAGCGAGGAGGCGGTGACGCTCGGCTCGCGGGTGGCCGGGTTGGTCACGCAGGTGCCGATGCGCATCGACGTCGTCGCCTGCGCCATGAGCGTCATCAGCGGGTACGGATCCCGCCACAGGACGTGGCTGTCGAACAGCCAGCCATGGGTGAAGCCTGCGGCTTCGGCCTGCTTCGTCAGTGCCAGCGTGCGCTCGATCGAGTGGTCTGGCTTGAGCGTGAACCCGAACTGCATGCTCGTCCTCTCGTGGGGGCCCGGAGAATCAAGTGGCTCAGAATCGAGCGGCCCGGCTGTCCTCCTCCAGACAGCCGAGCCGCGCGGGATGATACCGGAGGGAACCGGCCTCGCGACCGTGCCGTTCGGCCCCCCTAGGGTCGAACGAGATCGTCGTACTGGTCGGGCCGGCGGTCGCGGTAGAACTGCCAGGTCTGGCGGACCTGCGTGATCACGTCGAGGTCCATGTCACGGAGCAGGAGCTCCTCGTCGTAGGCGGAGCCCACGCCGCCGATGATCTGGCCACGCGGGTCGGCGAAGTAGCTCTGGCCGTAGAAGTCGTCGTCGCCGATCTCCTTCTCGATGCCGACCCGGTTGATCGTGCCGACGAAGTAGCCGTTGGCGACGGCGTGGCTGATCTGCTCGATCCGCCACAGGTACTCCGACAGGCCGCGCGACGTGGCCGACGGGATGAAGACCATCTCAGCGCCGTTGAGGCCCAGCGCGCGGGCGCCCTCCGGGAAGTGGCGGTCGTAGCAGATGTACACGCCGACCTTGCCCACGGCGGTCTCGAAGACCGGGTAGCCCATGTTGCCGGGGCGGAAGTAGTACTTCTCCCAGAAGCCCTTCACGTGCGGGATGTGCGTCTTGCGGTACTTGCCCAGGTACTTGCCGTCGGCGTCGATGACCGCGGCGGTGTTGTAGTAGATACCCGAGGCCTGGGAGTCCTCCTCGTACATGGGCACCACGAGGACCATCCCCGTCTGCCTGGCGAGGTCCTGCATCCGCCTGGTCGTGGGGCCGTCGGGGATCAGCTCGGTGTAGCTGTAGTACTGCGGCTCCTGGACCTGGCAGAAGTACGGCCCGTAGAACAGCTCCTGGAAGAGCATCACCTGGGCGCCCTGCTTGGCCGCCTCGTGGGCGTACCCCTCGTGCTTCTGGATCATCGACTCCTTGTCGCCGGTCCAGGTGGCCTGCAGGAGAGCGCCTCGGACGTTTCGGGGCATCGACAACCTCCCTCGAGTGTTCGTCGTGCTGACCGTCCGCGGGGACGGCGGCCGCCATGCACGATCTCCGGCGGCGATGCGAGGCAGGATACGCCCCGGGCACGCTGCCGGTTGGGCGGCGGCGCGATCCGTCGGACGCACGCGCGGGCCTTCCCGGGGGGTCGGCGTGTGGTGTAATTCGCGCCACGCCAGCACGCGATCAGCTCGCGTTGGACACGCGGGCGCCACGACGGTCGCCCGGAACGGAGGACCATGGGCATCGACGCCGCGCCCGGCATGACCAGCGAGGAGATCGTCTCCCTGTCCCGGGCTCACACCATCTTCTCGTGGTCGGTACAGGGGGCACTCGATCCGATCGCGATCGACCATGCCGAGGGTGTCTACATCTACACCCCCGAAGGCAGGCGGATCCTGGATTTCAACAGCCAGCTGATGTCCGTGAACATCGGCCACGGCGACCAGCGCGTCGTGCGCGCGATCACCGAGCAGGCGACGAAGCTGCAGTACGTGCAGCCTGCCTTCGCGACCGAGATCCGTGCCCGCCTCGGCCAGAAGCTGGCCGGGATCCTGCCCGGTGACATGAACAAGGTCTTCTTCACGCTCGGCGGGGCCGAAGCGGTGGAGAACGCGATCAAGCTGGCCCGCCACGTCACCGGCCGCCACAAGATCCTCGCCCGCTACCGCAGCTACCACGGCGCCACGGCGGGCGCGATGACCCTCACCGGCGACTATCGCCGCTGGGCGAACGAGCCCGGCATCGTGGGGGTCGTCCGCTATCCCGACACCCACAAGTGGGGCGAGAAGGAGTCGCGGCCGGCCGCCGAGGCGCTCGCGGGCCTCGAGGACGTCATCAAGTACGAGGGCCCGCACTCGATCGCCGCGGTCTTCCTCGAGACGGTCGTGGGCACCAACGGCATCCTGATCCCGCCGGACGGGTACCTTGCCGGCGTGCGCGAGCTCTGCGACCGCTACGGGATCATGATGGTCTGCGATGAGGTCATGGCAGGCTTCGGCCGGACCGGCAAGTGGTTCGCCGTGGACCACTGGGGCGTCACGCCGGACCTGATGACGATGGCCAAGGGCCTCACCTCGTCCTACCTGCCGCTGGGTGCGGTCGCGATGCGCGACCACATCAGCGAGTGGCTCGACACCCACCAGTTCTACGGCGGCCTCACGTACTCCAGCCACCCGGTGAGCCTGGCCGCCGCCCTCGCGACCATCGAGGTCTACGAGGAGGACGGGCTGATCGAGAACGCGGCCCGCATGGGCGACGTGATGCGCGGCTGGCACGAGCGGCTCGCGGCCAAGCACCCGTCCGTGGGCGCGCACCGCAACATCGGCCTGTTCGGCATCCTCGACCTCGTCCGCAGCCAGGATCCGTGGACGCCGCTGACGCCGTTCAACGGCACCAGCGACGAGATGAAGGCCATCGGGAAGTTCTTCCGCGACAACGGCCTCTACGTCATGCTCGCGAACAACTCGATCCACACCAACCCGCCGCTCTGCATCAACGAGGAGCAGCTGGCCGAGGGCTTCGAGCTGATCGACAAGGCCCTCGACATCGCCGACCTAGCGGTCGCCGGCTAGGCACCGGACGGGCAGGGAGGAGGCATCGGGTGAGCGCCGGTTCCGGCCGTGAAGAGCTGCACCTGCTCGAGCGCGAGCTCGAGCTGGAGCTGCATGCCGCCCAGCCGCGGGTGCCGCGGCTCAAGTTCCGCCGTCCGATCGCCTTCCTGCTCGTGATCGCCCTGGCGCTCTTCCTGTGGGAGGGCGTCAAGTTCCTGGGTGGGACGCCCTGGCACCCGATGGGCGCCGGGCCGGGCGCGCCCGTGATCTGGAACCCGCCCTTCCGCTGGCCCTTCGCCAACGACCTCAACCTGCCGCACGTCTGGAACATCGCCTACGCGATGGGCCAGCCGTTCCAGCGCGGCCAGGAGCAGACCCTGCTGGGCTACCTCGTGGGCGCCGCGCTCTACACCTGGCGTGAGGCGCTCCTGGGCTTCGTCCTCGGCAGCCTGTTCGGCCTCCTGCTGGCGACGATCTTCGTCCACTCGCGGCTCGCGGAGCGGGCGTTCGTCCCGTACGTGATCGCCAGCCAGACGATCCCGATCATCGCCCTCGCGCCGCTCATCGTGTTCGCCCTCGGCCAGGGCGTGCTCGCGGTCGTGGTGATCGCCACGTACCTCACCTTCTTCCCGGTCACGATCGCGATGCTCCGGGGCCTCCGGTCGTTCGACCCGCGCGCGCTGGAGCTGCTCCGCTCCTACGGTGCCTCCAAGCCCGAGGTCTACTGGAAGCTCCGCCTGCCGGCCTCGATGCCGTACCTGTTCACGGCGCTCAAGATCGCCGCCACCGCCGCCATCGTGGGCTCCATCATCGGCGAGGACACGGGCGCCATCCAGGCCGGCCTGGGCCGCGTCATCACCACCTTCAACCAGTACTACGCCACCGGCCCCGAGAAGCTCTGGGCCGCCATCTTCGTCGCCGCCCTGCTGGGTGTCACGTTCTTCCTGATCGTCCGCGGGGCCGAGATCATGGCTCTCCGCGGTCGCCCCGGGATCGACGCCTGATTCCGGCCATCGCCCCCGTCCCTGACCGCCGCCGCACCGACAGAGGAGTCCCACCCCAGATGGCCGGATCCGCCGACACGCAGCCCGTCGTCCGCATCCGCGGCGTGGACAAGGTCTTCGCCGGGCGTGACAAGGGGCGCACGACCGCGCTCCAGGCGATCGACCTCGACATCGCGCCAGGCGAGTTCGTCTCCCTGATCGGGCCGTCCGGGTGTGGCAAGTCAACCCTGCTGCGCGTCATCGGCGACCTCGTCCAGCCCACGCGCGGCGAGGTGGCGATCAACGGCAAGTCAGCCGAGCAGGCCCGCAAGGATCGCGACTACGGGATGGTCTTCCAGGCCCCCGTGCTGTTCGACTGGCGGAGCGTCGAGGACAACGTCAAGCTCCCGCTCGAGATCCTGGGCAAGGACAAGGCCTGGCGGGCACAGCGGGCCAAGGAGATGCTGGAGCTCGTGGAGCTGGGCGACTTCACCCGGCACATGCCGTACCAGCTCTCGGGCGGCATGCAGCAGCGGGTGGCGATCGCCCGCGCTCTCTCCTTCGAGCCCAAGATCCTGCTCATGGACGAGCCCTTCGGCGCCCTCGACGAGATGACCCGCGAGCGGATGAACGACGAGGTCCTGCGCATCTGGCGCCAGACCGGCACCACCGTGGTGTTCGTGACCCACTCGATCCCGGAAGCCGTCTACCTCTCCACGCGCGTCGTGGTGATGAGCGCCCGGCCGGGGCAGATCACCAGGATCGTGGACATCGACCTGCCGCATCCGCGCTCCGAGCAGAGCCGCGAGAGCGCGCGCTACTTCGCCTTGATCACCGAGGTCCGCGAGGCGCTCCACGCCGGCGGCGGCGCGATCGACGACGCCGGCACGGCGTCCGCGGCCCGGACGATGGCCGAGGGTGCGGTCGGGTGAGCGCCGCCGCCGGCGTCGCGGGCCGCCCCGC
>JBAXFC010000278.1:0-5454 GCA_037140135.1 Chloroflexota bacterium | reverse complement strand
GTCACCGGGAGAGGGCCGGGTTCGGGAACCGGGCCGGCACCCACCTCGGAGCCCACCTCGTCCGGAGCCCCGGCGGCGCCCTCGGCCCCGTCCACGGCTGCGGCTGCAGGCTCGGCTTCGGGCTCGGGCTCGGGTACGGAGTCGATCGTCATCGGTACATCCCAGACACGGCGGACGCCGGAGGGCGGCGCGGGGCGCCAGCGTACCCCTCGGCTCCGATTCAGGCCGCGGCAACTCCCGGCGTCAGCGGATGAGGTACGTCCGCACGGAGACCCACGAGCCGAGCACGCCAAGCCCGAGGCCGGTGCCCAGCACGATGGCGGCCGTGTCGCGGCCCAGGGTGCCGAGCTGGAGCGGCAGGATGTTGAAGAAGCCCGCCATCGCCATGCTCATCGGATCGGCTGCCACGCCGAGCAGCGCCAGCGTGATCAGCGCCCCCAGGAGCCCCACCAGGGCGCCCTCGAACACGAACGGCCAGCGGATGAACGCGTCCGACGCGCCCACCAGGCGCATGATCTCGATCTCCTCGGCCCGTGCCACGACCGCGAGCCGGATCGTGTTGACGATGATGAACAGCACGATCAGGCCCACCACGAGGACCATCGCCGCGCCCGCCGTGCGCACCACGGACGTCACCGTGACCACCCGTTCCACGAGCGCCTCGATGTTGAGCACGTTGCGCACGAGCGGCTCGGCGCGCAGCGCATCGGTCACGGCAGCGAGGTCCGACGGCGCGCTGAGCTTCACGTTGACGCTCGCGTAGAGCGGGTTGGACTCGAGGTACTGGGTGAGGTCCTCGCGGCCCTGGGCCGCCTGCGCCGCCTTGAAGTTGGCCAGCGCCTGGTCGCGGCTCACGAACTCGACCGAGGCCGTCTCGGGCATCGCGTCCAGCCTTCCCACCAGCGTGTCCACCTGGGACTGCGTGGCCGTGTTCTCCACGTAGGCCACCACCTCCACCTTCTGTTCCACGAAGGAGAGGCTCGCCAGGAGCACGTTCTGGAGGATGAAGAAGCCGGCCAGCAGCGTCAGCATCAGGACCATGGTCAGCGTGGCCGCGATGCTCATCACCGCGTTGCGCCAGAAGCCCTGCCAGGCGCGCTTGAGCGAGAAGAGGATGAAGGGGATCACCCGTCAGTCCTCACGGTGGTAGGCCGCGCCGGTCTCGTCACGGATGATCCGGCCGTCCTCGAGCGCGACCACGCGCTTGCGCAGCGCGGTGACCACCTCTGCGTCATGGGTGGCCATCAGGATCGTCACACCCAGCTCGTTGATGCGCAGCAGGAGCTGGATGATCTCCCAGCTGATGACCGGGTCCAGGTTGCCCGTGGGCTCGTCGGCGATGATGATCCGCGGGTCGTGGACGAGCGCGCGGGCGATGGCCGTCCGCTGCTGCTCGCCGCCCGAGAGCTGGGTTGGGATCTGCTGTGCCTGCCCGGTGAGGCCGACCAGCGCGAGGACCCGGTCCACGGCGGGCCTGATGCTCCGCCGCGGCGTCCCGGTCACCTCGAGCGCGAAGGCCACGTTCTCGAAGACCGTCTTGCGGGGCAGGAGCTTGAAGTCCTGGAAGACGATGCCGATCTTGCGCCGGATCTTGGGCACCTGGCGGCGGCGGACCCGGGCGAGGTCGTAGCCGTCGATCACGACGTCGCCGTGGGTCGCCAGCTCGTCGCGGATCAGCAGCTTCATCAGCGTCGACTTGCCGGCGCCCGACGGGCCCACGAGGAACACGAAGTCGCCCTCCGGGACGACGAGATCCACGTCCTTGAGGGCTTCCTTGCCGTTGGGGTAGCGCATCGTGACGTCGTGGAGCACGACGACCTGCTGGTCACGGCTCGCGGCATGCCCGCGCCCCAGCAGCCGGCCGAACCGGGACGGCGCCGGCGTTGCGTGCTGGATCGGGCTGTTCGTCACGGACAAGCGGTTCCTCGGAGACCGGAAGGTACGACTCCGTCCGAGGGCACGGTCGAGGGAGCCACGTCCTCCGGAGGCTAGCACCGTGCGCTGGTTCGTGTCGGGTCCGTCGTCGCCCGGTCCCCGCGCAGGGCGGCGCGAACCTAGACCAGCGCCAGCGAGATGGGCACGTACCGGTCGAACGGGAGCTCGGGGCGGGACCAGCAGACGAGACCCGGGAACCCCTCGAGGCGGAGCCCGGCGTCCAGCAGCCCCCTCAACGCCTCGTCGAAGGTCCCCGGCACCCAGGCCGCCATCGTCCCGAGGATGGGCGTCTCCCGGATCGCCACGCCCAGCATCGCGGGCGCCAGCGCGGGGTCCAGCGTGGCCACCGGCCCCAGGCGGCCGCCCCCCGACCCGTAGGTGTAGCCGACGGCCTTGCCGCTCGCCCGGTCGCGCACGAGGTACCCGCTGCGGCCGTCACGGCGCAGGTAGCCATGCTCCTCGGGGTGCGCGGCGCCGAGGATCTCGCGGTCGAGGGCGTTGACGATCTCGGCAAGGCGCCGTCCGCCGTCCCGTCCGTCGAAGGCGAGCTGCTCGAATGACGTCTCCGCCAGCGAGGCCGGCAGCGCAGGCAGCGCCGGCCATCGGTGGACCTCGCCGGCAAGGCGCCAGATCGGCATTCGCGACGGCATCCCGCGGCGCGCGTACAGGGCATTGGAGATGGGCTGGGCGGCGTCCGTGCACATGCCCCAGGTGTGGATGCCGGTATCGAAGGGCTGGTCCGGTCCCGGGACCGCCGGCCCGCCGTGATCGACGTCGCGTCCTGCCTGCGCCCGGTCCAGGAGCGCGGAGCCCACGCCGGCCGCCTGGAGGTCGGGCCGCACGAAGAGCATCGCAAGGAACCAGAGCCCCTCGCGGACCGTTGCGGACGCGAAACCGCAGACCGGCGCCTCGAACGGCTTCACGCCCTCGCCGCCCGTCGTCCCCGCCTCTCCCTCAGCGCCCCCCTCCGCCACCCAGAAGCGCTCTGGATCGGTGGCCAGCGCGTGGGCCAGCATCCGGTACAGCGGACCGAGGTCCGTGATCATCGGTCGCTGGCCGATGCGGCCCTGGTAGTCGTCCACGGCCTCGCGCCAGATCAGGGTGCACGCTTCGAGGTCGGCCTCACGCGCGGGCCGGTACGTGATCGGCGACCCCGTGGCTCGCGGCCCGGCGACGGGCCTAGTCGTCGTCGCCGCCGCCGGATGCCGGCCTGCCCGTCGCGAGGCGATCGAGCTCAGCCTGCATGAATGCGTCCAGGTCGCCGTCGAGCACGGCGCCCGTGTTGGACGTCTCGTACGACGACCGCAGGTCCTTGACCATCTGGTACGGGTGCAGGACGTAGGAGCGGATCTGGTTGCCCCAGCCTGCCGTCACGTGCTCGCCGCGGAGCTTGCGCAGCTCCTCCTCGCGCTTCTCCAGCTCCCGTTCCAGGAGCCGGGACTTGAGGACGCGGATCGCGAGCTCGCGGTTCTGGGTGGCGGACCGCTCGTTCTGGCAGGTGACCACGATCCCGGTGGGGTTGTGGGTCAGACGGATCGCGGATTCCGTCTTCTGCACGTGCTGGCCGCCCGCGCCCGAGGACCGGAAGGTGTCCGTCCGGATATCGTCCCAGTTGAGCTCGATCTCGACGTCGTCGTCCGCCTCGGGCATCACCTCGAGCAGGGCGAACGTGGTCTGACGGCGGTTCTGGGCGTCGTACGGGGAGATGCGGACCAGGCGGTGGACACCGCGCTCCACGCGCAGCCAGCCGTAGGCGAAGCGCCCGGTCACCTGGATCGTGGCGCTCTTGATGCCCGCCTGCTCGCCCGGCTGCCAGTCCAGGACCTCGGCCTTGAAGCGGTGGCGCTCACACCAGCGCAGGTACATCCGCTCGAGCATCTCGGCCCAGTCCGTGGCCTCGGTGCCGCCCGCGCCCGCGCTGATCGTGATCACGGCGTTCTTGCTGTCGTAGTCACCCGAGAACAGGAGCAGCGTCCGCTCCCGCGCGAAGTCCGTGTCCAGGGCGTCTGCCTCGCGGGCGACCTCCGCCTCGGTCTCGGCGTCAGGGGACTCCTCGAGCAGGCCCAGCAACTCCTCGAGGTCCGCGGCCCGCTTCTCCATGCCGGTCCAGAGCTCGATCTCGTCGCGGAGGCCCTGGGCCTCGCGGACGACCTTCTGCGCGCTGCGCTGGTCGTTCCAGAAGCCGGGTTCGAGCGCGCGCGTGTCAAGCGCGGCGACGCGTGTCTCCTTGGCGGCTAGGTCAAAGCCGCCCCGAGGTCGCCCGGATCCGCTCCGCGAGGTCCCGCAGGGCAGCGCCGTCCACTAGGCGCGCACCTGGAGGTCCTGGAGCAGGATCGGACGGAGCTCGATCAGCCGAAGGGCGGTCTTGCTCCGGGCGACTACGGGGTTCACGCACGGGCAGTACGAGTTATGGGTGCAGACGCCGCAGTTGCCGTCGCAGTCCAAGGCGGCTGCGTAACTGCAATTGCGGCAGTCTCGTTCGCAAGCGATGAGATCCACGAACTGGGCTTCCTCAGCCTGCTTCACAGTCCCTCTCTCCTCGGTCTTCCGCTGTCGATCGGCTGTGACGGGTCGGGACGCTGCGCCGAGAGGAGTTCGGGCGAGAGAAGGGGCGACGGCGCCGGTCCCTGGTGGCGGGAGACTGATCGCGAGTATAGGGGCGAGGTTGGCCCATTCCAATAGGGCAAGACGGCTTCCTTGATCGAATTTCACGCAATTTGCGGCAGATCGCGCCTTCCGACCCCTCCCGTTGCCGCAGGCGCGTGATCGGCCACGTTGGACCGGGTCGGGGAGGGCCATCCGGCCGTGGCGCGACGGTCCGTCGAGGGGCAAGGATGCGCCATGCGCGCGCCGTCCAAACGCACGCGTCCCACCCTCAGGGCCCGCCTCCTCGTGTGCGTCGCGGGCGTGATGGCCGCGGCCTGCGGGTCGGGGGCCGATGGGGTCGAGGATGCCGCTGGGGCCGTGGCCCCGTTGGCTGCCGTGCGCGCGACCGCTCGCTTCGAGCTGGCCGGGATCGCGTTCGACTACCCCGCAACCTGGCATGTGACCCGCGCCGCGGCGATGTCCCCCAGGAAGACCGTCGTCGCCTACCTCGGCACCGGGAGCGTCAAGCCCGACTGCGCGCCCCCCGGCGACGCCGGTGCTTCTGCCGGTGCCTCTGCCGATGCCTCCGCGGTCCCATCTCCCGCCGCGATGGCCTGTGCGCCCGCGTACGAGCTCGGTCCAGGCGAGCTCGTCATGGCGGTGCTGACCTTCGGGGGCCCGGACTTCGACATCCTCGCCGTCCCGCCGGCGGCGGAGCCCGTCCTGGCCGACTGGCTGCCCGGCTACCAGGAGTCCGAGGCGCCCGATCCCTCGACCGGCGCCGACGCGCGGACCACGTGGACGCTGCCGGTCCCGGGCTCCATCGACAACGCCTATCGCCTGGTCCTGGACACGCGCGAGCCCGGTGGGGCGGCCGCGGTTGACGAGGTGCGGGCGATCCTCGAGTCCATCATGTACCACCCCCCTGCGCCC